>JAZUMX010000159.1:0-5388 GCA_045603865.1 Thermoguttaceae bacterium | reverse complement strand
AATCACTTTGAACTGAACCGTAGACCCGACAGCCAACTCCGCTTTTTCCGGTTCAATGCGAACTTTCGACGGCATAACCGGCGGCACGACTTCGACGTCGATAATCTTTTTACGTCGAGCGGCAAAGAACGTAATCTGCGTTTTGCCCGGGCTTTGAGCGAACGCTTTCAAGCCGTCTGTGAAGTACATAACTCGCGTATCAGCAACCTGAGTCTGCGCCTGAGACGAGACGTCGCCCGCCAGAATCAAGCCGAGGTTGAACATGCCCGGCTTGGCGACTTTGAAGTCAACCGTCGCGCCGACAGGTACAATAACCGGCTTGGGCGTAACCTTCAAGGCAAAGAGCGTATTAAACAGCATCCAGCACAAAAGCAGCAAAAGCAGGAGCAAAAGAATCGTCCGTTTCGCTCGGCGCTTCATGGCGTCCATTCGCTTTTTACGAGTCCAGGGCATCGCCTGGCAGCCGGGGCAGCGTTTGGGCGCGTTGGGACGCTGAACGTAAAGCTGCATGCATTCCGGGTCGTCGCAGATAATCGGCTTGCCGATTTCTTCGTCGGATCGCTGATAGCCGTACGCCCAGACCAGACGCACGTTGTCGTTGGCGTCTTTGTACTTATAGAAAAACGCAAGACGTCCGGGATAGTCCGGATTTTCGATAATCTCGTTGAAAAGCGACTTGACCAGACGCAGCATCATGTCTTCCGCGCCGGAATACGCCTTTGCCTGGTTGAGCCGTTCTCGAATCTGCTCAACCTGACCCGCCAGCGGTCCTTCCAAATCGCCTTCATCAACAAGCTGAACATAAGCTTCTTCAAGACGCCCTCCCTGTTCGTCTCGAACGTAAAAGTTGACGGAATGTCCATCTTCCTGCCATTCCGGCTCAGCAATAAGCCCGCCAAGCCATTTAAACATGATTTTATCGTTTGCTCCGGCTGTATCCAAAAGAGGAACGCCCGGCTCGATTGCTATCGGACGAAAGTCAACTGCGTCTTCCGCCAAATCTACGCGAACAAATCTGGTTGCCATTTTATATAGTAGGTTAGGGGTTAGGAATAAATAATTCTGGAAAAGGAAGCAAGAACCTGCAAGAGGCTATTGAATATGGAATACGAAAACGTCAAACCCCTCAATTCCGAATTCCTGATTCTGTACCGATCTTATGCTTTTCAAACTCTCGCTTCCGGAACAGCGCTTTTAAACTCACGCATTGTAATTTTAACCTCAATATTAATATTTTACAATACCCCCCCGAAAAATTTTCGATTTCTTTGAAAAATTTTCGTAAAAATTGAAAAAGGGGGCTTGATAATAAAAATAGATAAATTATACTAGTTGTATCGATTGGGTAATTCTCCTTGTGGTTGAAAGGATTTTTAACCGCACCCGAAAGATAAAATTCGACTGTTAAAATAGCGTGTGGACAGTCGAAGTTTTAGCCTGCGGCGCGTAGTATTGAAGTGGTTCTCGATATTACCGCCGCGGGCTTTTTTCAATTAGCAATTTGCAATTAGCAATTGTCAATTACGCAAAGCTCCTCAATAATTGCTAATTGCTAATTGATAATTGATAATTACTCTGCCACGTCTTCCTTCTGAAGCGTTTTCTTCATAAACGCGCCGCAGTTGAGTTCAGAACCCGGAACGCGGACGGGAATATAGCGTTCCGTACAGCCGGTAACAAACCCGTCTTTGAATCGTTCCGCCAAAATACAGACGTTTTTCCCGATCTGGGACTGGAAATACTCCTGCCGAAGCGTCTTTTCCAATTCCGCCAGACGCTGGGCGCGTTCCTGTTTGACTGTAGGCGGAATCTGGTTGGACATCTTCGCCGCCGGCGTTCCCTCTCTGGGAGAATAGCGGAAAATATGAATCTTGGAGAAACCTGCTTCCTTGCAGACCGCCATCGTTTGCTGGAAATCGGACTCCGTCTCGCCGGGGAATCCGACGATGACGTCGGTTGTCAGCGCGACGTCCGGAACGAACTCGTTCGCCAGCCGGCAGCGGCGCAAATACTCTTCCGACGACGTCGGGCGGTTCATCGCCTTTAACACCTCGTCTGACCCGCTTTGCATGGAGATGTGCAGATGAGGGCAGATTTTATCCGGGTTGTCTCGCATGAGTTCCAAAAGACGCTCGGAAACCTCGTGCGATTCCAAAGACGAAATCCGAATGCGGAAATCAGCGTCAATCTCCGTCAGTTCAGAAACGAGGTCGGCAAGCGTCAACCCCTTGAATTCCGGATTGTCAAACCCTTCTCCGTAAAAGCCCAAATGAATTCCCGTCAGAACGATTTCCCGATACCCGTTTTGAATCAGTCGTTCCACTTCGTTTCGAACCTGTTTCGGCTCCCGGCTGAAAAGGCGGTTTCTGACGTGGGGAATAATACAGTACGAGCAGAACTGACGGCAGCCGTCCTGAACCTTGACGAACGCGCGGGTATGCTCGGAGAATCGCCCGATACCCAGCGGAGCGTCGATACAGCCCTGCTCTACCAGCCAGTCGCCCAGCTTGGATTTGTCGGTCAGAACGACAGAGCCGTTTCCCGCTTCCTGAGCCAGCTCGGCAGCCATAGCGGGATTCTGCGTCGCCCAGCAACCCATGATTATCATCTGAGCGTTGGGATAATCCCGGTGCAGCTTTCGAATAATATGCCGAGACTTGGCGTCGGAATCCGCCGTAACCGTACATGTATTGACGACGATAATATCCGGCGTCTGGTCAGCCGCCGCGTCCTGACCGCCCAGCTCGTAAAGCCCTTCGGGCAGATACCGCGTTTCGTATTGATTCACCTTGCAGCCCAAGGTTACCGTTTTAATCAGTTTCATACAAACTACTATACCAGCCGGGAGAATTTTTACAAGGAGGCGGGGAACGGCGAATCGGAGTCTCGTTTACACTCTATTGCTCGCTAATCGCCTTCGCCTGTTGAGCGGTCAGCGCCCAGCTGTAAATGCGGGCGTAGGCAACGGAGCCCGGGAAGAAGAACTCGCCTTTCCCGTCTTTGTTGACGTCCGAGCCGATGCAGAACGTCTGGCACGCGGCAGAGCCGGGATGGCGAATCTGTCCGGGGCATTCGAGTTTTGCCGCCTCCGCGCCGTTGACATACAGAACAAGCGTCCGACCGTTGAAAACGCCAGCGGCTGTTACGTATTCCCCCTCTTTGATGGGAGCGGAGATAATCTGATATTTCCCGTCGACGTGCGCCCAGAATTCGAGCTGTTGCGTCTTCCCGTTGATTTCAAAGCAGCAGCCTGCGTTCTGGGTGTTGCCGAAAACGTCCATGCCGCGCTGTTCGAACTTGTCGATTTTGAACTTGACGGACATGGTCAGCTGGTTGACCATGCGATTGTAGTCCGCGCCGGTAAACCGAACCCGGCAGAAGCCCTTCTTCCCGTCAAAGACAGCGGCTACGCACCCCAGCGCTGCGTCTTCAACAAACTGGGGCGAGCCGAAAACCTCAACCGGCTTTTGCTGCGGCAGTTTGTTTACCGCGGTATTGACGGGACCGTCAGCCGTGAAATGAACGTCCAGAATATTCGCGCTCGGCTTGGCGGCGGTTTTGTCGACGCATTCGTTGGGATCAGAAAGCGTTGCAAAAGTCGCCTCAAGCTTTTGCTCTGATTCCTTTCCGAAACAGTTCAATGCGGTAATCGCCGCCTTGTACTGCGACGACTCGTCCAGTCCTTTGACTTCAAACGTCATCGTATCCGGCATGTCGTTGAAAAAGTACTTTGACCAGTCGTACTGCTGCGACTGCAGGAACCAATTGTCGTCAATCTTTTTATAGACGTCTGCGCGATAGGACATGACGATGTTCTCCTGACCGTTCCATTTCGCCTGCGGGAACGAGAGCGTTGCGCCGAAGTCGGTCGCGTCTGCAACGTTTGCCGCCGCGCCGTCTGACCAGAACGGGGCTTGGCTGGTTTGGTATCGGGCGTCTGTATAGACGTATTTTTCAGCGTTTCCCGCCTCGGCAACCACGTAGACGCAATCGTAGAAACTGTTGGTAATCATGTCGTACACTTTGAGAACGACGCTGTTGTCCGCATGGATTTCCATGATGTAAAACGGCGCAGCGTTGCGATGTCCCGGAGGGAATTTGTTGTACTTCCCGCCGGTCATTTCGTAGTAGCTCATCGTGCCGGTTCCGAACGCGGTATATTCCCCCTGCCAGGCGGATCGCGGGTCGTTAATCGGGTAATGCGAATGTCCGGAGAAGTTGATAACGCGGGGATAGCTTTTAAGGAATTCGCGCAAGTCGTTGACGCCCCAGCTGTCGGGCTTGCAGCTGCCGTAAACCGTGTCTTCAACGTGATAATGCTGCATGAGAAAGACGGGCTTGTTGGTATTGTCGGCGCAGGCGGCGTCGAGCTGCTCTTTCAGCCACGGCAGCGCGTACGTCAAATCGCCGTTGCGGCAGGTTCCTTTCTCGCAGGAAAGGGTGATGAACTGGAACCCGTTTATTTCCACCCGATTGTTGGCGGGCGTTTGAAAGACGCGTTCCCATAGCGGACGGTTTCCGCCCCAGTGGTCGTGGTTGCCCATGCACAGAACCCGTTTCGTTTCCGGCTTGAGGCATTTGTCCATCGACTGGCAAAACAGCCCGATCTGGTACTCCCGCCCGTTGTTGGACATGTCGCCGCCGACCAGCAGAGCGTCAAAATTCTTGTACGGCTGCGACGCAGAGTACTCGTACATGAACTTCATCGAGCCTTCAAACCGCTGGACTTCCGGGGCGTCGGGCGAGCCGTTGTAATGGACGTCGCTTGTAACAGCGGCGCGAAGAACGACGTCGTCCGGGAAATCGGCGAAAACGCTCCGCGGAATGAAAAACAAACCCGCTCCAGCTGACGCGCCCGCCAAAAAACTTCGGCGATTAAACGTTCGGGACAATCCTGATTTAACGTATTTCATAACAACCCTCAATGAATATGGTTTAACAAATTGGGGACAATCTAACTATAGTATACAGATAATTCTAACAGAATCAAGAGTCTCTGTCAAGGCAGAGAAAAAAGGCGGGGGAGTTCGATGTGTGCATAACAAATTGACGAAACCGAAAACGCGCTCGGATGGCGCCCGCCCTCGGGCGCCAACTTGACGGCTTTGCCGTCAAGAAAAAAAGCGAGAGTTTCGCTGACGCTTTGCTCTCGCTAGTTTAATATTATGTTACGCTTGCGTAACTCCTAACTCCTCATTCCTAATTCCTAACTCGCTTACGCAGGAATAATACGACAACGCCGAGAACCAACAGCGCCCAAGTCGAAGGTTCCGGGACGCCGGAGCCGGGATCAGCAGACGCGGCAACCAGATACAAGCCGCCCTCTCTGCCTTGCAGGCTGAACAGACCATAATCGTCCGTCAGCCAGTCCGAATAATCGCCGGCAGT
>JAZUMX010000158.1:0-7209 GCA_045603865.1 Thermoguttaceae bacterium | reverse complement strand
TTTCATTCCCTTCGCGTCTGCCGCGGCGGGAATGGCGCGTGACGCCGGGTGCCGGCTGGCGGTTGCGAGTCGGAATCCTTCATAAAGCAGTTTGTCGTTGTCCCATTCTGCGGCAACGTCATCGTTAGTCGGACGAATTTCCGTCAGCTGAAGCGCGCCGAGTGTAACAGTTCCTGTCTTGTCGAGAATGCACGTGTCGATATCCGCCATCTGTTCCAGAAAGCGGGTGTTTTTAATGAGAATTCCCAATCGGCTGGCGGCGGCAAGAGCGGCAACCATGGCAGTAGGTCCAGCCAGAATCAACGCGCCGGGGCAGCCGACAACCAAAACCGCAACGGCGCGGCTGATGTCTCGATACAAAAACAGCACGATTCCCGCCACAGCCAAAATAACCGGGACGTAATAGACAGCGTACTTTTCGATTAATTTCATAATCGGCGTTTTGGACTGTTCCGCTCCGCGAAGCAGATCGACAACTCGGCCTAACGCAGTCAGATCGCCGGTTTTGGTTACTTTAATATGCATAACGCCCGTCAGGTTGACCGTGCCGGCAAAGACGGTACTGCCAACTTGCATATCGACAGGAACGGATTCGCCTGTAATGGAGGACTGGTCAACTGTCGATTCCCCATTGAGAACGTCGCCGTCAGCCGGAATAACGTCGCCGGGATGAACGACGCAAACGTCGCCGACTTTCAAATCGTTGGTCGGGATTTCCTTTTCCGTCCCATCTTCCTGAAGAATCGTCGCGGAACGGGAATGAAGCCGCCGCAAGCCTTCAATGGCAGACTGAGCGCCTAAAATCGAACGTTCTTCCAGAAAATGACTGAGGTTCATAATAATCGGAATGAGCGTCGCAGTCAAAAAGTCATGGTTTGCCATCGCCGCCAGCGTCGCCAAAGCAACAAGCTGTTCCGTCATAACGGTGTTGGTTGCGCTTCGGCTGAAAAGCCCCTTGGCGGCAATAAAGAAAATCGGGAGCGCAACAATCAGCGACGCCAGCATGATAACAAAGTCGGCGACGTCGCGCATGCCGGCGGAGCCGTAGTATTTCTGCCACAGACCGACGCACAGCAACCCGCCCGCCAGCATGGCAGAACCAAGCTGAACGACGATTTTCGCCCGTTCCTGAACGGTCAGCGGAGCTTCTAATTCTCGAATACGCTTCGATAACGGATTATTAAAAGCGCCGGTTTCCTGTATTGGTGTTACAGTTGACATATTCTAGTTCCTGTATGAATGTATTAACTTTGGTTATTTTTAAGTTGCGAGTTGCGAGTAGCGAGTTGCGAGAAGTAACAAATCGACTACTGACTGTTGTCTATTATGTTCGCCTAACGGCGAATGCGTAATTGCGTTCGCTAACGCTCACTCCATTACCGCCTTCCAATGCTATTTTCTTCCCTCGTCCGGGAGTACGACTTTCGTTTCCGGCGGGAGGAATCGCAGTTGTCCGACGTTGTCGAAAACTTCTTCTAACGTTTCCAGATAAACGCGCTGACGAACGACGTCTTTGTTGTTTTGGTATTCCTGATAAACCGGTTCAAAACGGTTATACATCGCCTTTGTTTGAGCCAGGAGTTTTTCCTTGTACGCTTTGGCGTCCTGAATCATCGCGTTGCTGGCTTTCTCCGCCGCTGGAACAACCTGACTGGCGTACTTTTCCGCCTTGTAACGCTGTTCTTCGATTTGGGTTCTGGCGTTGCGAACGTTCTCAAACGCCTGATTGACGTGCCGCGGCGGGTGAATTTCCCGGAACTCAACGGAATCGATTTCAACGCCCAGGTCAAGCTCGCTGACGCGGTTCATCGCCTCAAATCGAACCTGCTGTTCCAGGGCGGAATGATCAACTTCGCAGAGGGCTTCGTCTTCGTGGTCGTGCCCATCGTGGTCGTGATCATGCCCGTGAGCGTGATGATGGTGTTTGTGACTGTGCTTATTAATCGTGGTCGGCTTTGCCTGTTCAGTTTCAGCAGCCGCAGCTTCCTCTTCTTCGCCCTGACGCTGTCGAAGCAGATCGTCAATCGTCCAGTTCGCCGCCGTTTGCGTAAACGCCGTCAGAACGATATCGTGTAAAAACGCCTCGGGATTGTCAACGCCGAGACGGAACGCGATCGGGTCGGAAACCTTGTATTTGACAACGATCTTGGTTTGAATGACGTTCATGTCGCCCGTCAGAGCGTAGCCTTCCAGAAGCGGGTCAATGCTGTCAAGCGACCCCATGTTGTCGTCCAGCGGCTTGAAAATCTCGTTGATTTCCAGCTGTTCGATTTTCAATTCCGGCGTCTGAATGACTTCGTCAATCGGGTACGGCAGAGCCAGCGCCAAGCCCGGCTTCATGATTCGATCTTCGCCCTCGCCCTGCAGTTTGCCAAACCGCATGAGCATGCCAACGTTGCCAGGCTTAACAGACGTTATTCCTGAAAACCAGAACAGAATCACCAGCAATAAAACTATCCATTTGAATAGCTTCATGCCGGCTTCCAGCCCGACGTATACGGCTTTGGATGTTTTCTTTTGAGCCATGATTAGGATATGGTTAAATGTACTGTTACAATGTTGAAGGAAGCTGCTAGCCGTTAGCTTCTAGCTCCTAGCTTTTTTATCTTGACTTCCGGCTTTATTCGCTACTGATTTGATCCGTGAAACATCAAGCTAATAGCTAGCAGCTAATAGCTAAAAGCTCATTACGGAGTCGGAACTGGTTGAACCGGCGCGGACGGGTTCGGAACGCTTGTCGGCGCTTCGCCTTTGTTCGGTTCTTCAAAGAGCATCTTGAAGAATTCGTTGTCGTTGCGAAGGACAATCGTCGCGTTGCCGTTGAGCGTGTTGCGAAGCGTCTGCATGGATCGCCAGAAGGAGTAGAATTCCGGGGCGAAGCTGTTCGCCTTGGCGTCGATTCGAGTCGCTTCCTGTTCCGCCTCGCCGATAATCTTGCCGGCTTCCATACGCCCGGCGGTTTGAAGCTCTTCCGCCTTTAAGTCGGCGTCCTTTTTAATCTTGTCAGCTTCCTTGTCGCCCTTCGCCTTGAGTTCGCTTGCCAGCTTGACGCGTTCCGCCCGCATGGAATCCAAAATCGTTTTCATGTTGGTTTCCGGAACGGACATGCGCTTGATGCCAACCTGTAACACGTCGATGCCGTAATCTTTGCGAATGGAACCTTTGATTTCACGAAGGATGTTCTCCTCGATCTCTTCGGCGCAAATCTCATTTTCGTTTGTCGAGACAAGAGACGAAAGCGAGTAATTCCCGACAAATCGGTTTTCGCTGTCAACGACAACGCCTTCGAGCGCTTTCTGAGCTGAGTCGATAAGGGCTTTTTCAGAGAACGTCTCGCCTCTGCCGAGCGATTCCAAATACAGCAGCGGATCGTCAACTTTCCAAACGACGTACGTCAGAAGCTGGATGCTGTACTGTTCTTTCGTCAGCATGGACGCGTGCGGCGTGTTGAAAATGCGTTTTCTCATATCGATGGAATGAGCCTTTTCGATGGGCCACGGGAGCTTCCAGTAAAGCCCTGCCTTTTCCACCGTGCGAATCGGGCGGTCAAATCGGGTTACGACAGTCTGCGTTCCTTCCGTAACCTGGAACGACATGCCGTACGCCAAAAGCAGAGCGACCAAAAACACGCCGATGGCAATGCGTAAAATGTAAGACCCCCAGGGAGTAACGTTTGACGTTGTTGCAGTTGTATTTTCTGTGGACATGGTTGGTAGTATGGGTTATGGTAAGTAATTGAATTATTGGTATAATAAGCTATTAGCTTGTGCGTTTGTAGTTCTTAGTGTTGATAGTTAAAGCTGGAAACTAAAATTTCAAAGCTAGGAGCTAGAAGCTAATAGCTCTTAGCTAAATTCTATTCCGCCTGAATCAGTCCGGGCATGGCAGACGGTTTTTTCGTATCCGGCTGCTGACTCATGTCCCAGTACAAAGGCAGATTTTTGTCAATTAAAACAAGGCGTTTGTTCGCCAACGACTGCTCAATCGTATTGAGCCAATATCGATTCTTAAACGCCTGCGGAGATTCTTTATACGCCTCTCCAACGGCGAGGAATTCCGACGAGCGTTCCTGAGCGGCGGAAATGCGTTTATTCGCCTCAATTTTCGCTGTAATGACTTCTGCGTAGGATTCCGTCTGAGCTTGAAGCAGCTTAACGTCGCGCTGTCCTTCTTCTTTAATCATGTTCGCCTTGACGTTGATTTTGGCGGAAATGACGCCCAGGTAATCTTCGGCAACGTCTACCGGCGGATGAAGGTTAAGCAGACAGACGTCGATAATTTCAACGCCCAAATCGTTCTTGTCACAGAACAAAGACAAGCGGTCTTTGATTCCCATGGCAAACGCGTTGCGGTCAATTTCAAGGACCTGCTTGATGGTTTTGGAGCGGGTCATTTCCATCAACGCGCGATAGCCGTAAGCCTCAATGGCGTCTTTGGGGTTTTGGCATGAAAAGACGTATTTCATAAACCCTTCTTTGTCTTCCCGAATTTTATAGACGACCATCGCGTTGACGACAATCGTTTCGTGCCCGGCGCCCAACAGGAGTTCAAACTCCTCTCCGTGCGTTTCCGTCCATAAGTAGGCGTGCAGCTCGTCTCCGGTATGCTCAGCGTCTTCGTCGTGAGAAAACCCGATCGGAAGACGAACAGCCTGTTTGACCGGGTACGTTTTAATCTCTCCCAGCGGCCACGGCAATTTGAAGTACAGACCCGGCGTGAGCGGTTCACCCGTAATTTTCCCGCAATTGATCCGGACGCCCATCTCGCCCAGACGGACAACGCTCATCGACGTCAGCGCCCACGAAAGCAAGACAACCATCAGGATTGCTGGAATCGTCGCCCGGGCAACAAATCGAATCGCCCAAGACGAACGGAAAGAAATGCCGTATTTCTTTTCTAACGTATTGAACAAACCGGAAATCGGGTTGCCCAAAACAAATATCAAACTGCGAGACGTTAAATCGACCGGCGACGTGAACTGAGTCGGATTCGTCGATCGGTTGAGCCAGCCCATAAGCAGCCGGGCAAACAATTCAACGCCAACTAAATTCGCCCAGATTATATATATACGAGTAAACCAGCCTTCTCCAGATCCTATCCATGACTTGGCAATGTACATGACGCCGGTAACAAGGCAGAGAATCTGAAGCTCTCTCATCGTACTGGCAAGTCCGGAAGATTCCGGCAAGTCGTCTGTCGAGGCGGATTCAAACGAACGCGCAAAGATCAACCAGATGCAGCTAAAGATAAATCCAAAAATTCCCAAAAGGGTTGCCTGACCTGTTTGATACGCAAAGAACTCTTCCGTTCCCTTATTGAGTTCAAAAAACAGGTAGACGCCTGCCAAGGTTATTATTGCGGTTGGAATCAACCCTAAAAGCCAAAAATGAATCGAACGCCCCTGTTCAAATTCAATAATAAATGGGTTTTCCAAATCGGCGTTCGTTTCCGCCCTGCCCCACTGCGGCGGTTTCCAGGACTGAGCTTCAACCAGACGATGCCGCAGCCGGGCGGCATGAGACGATAACCATGCCGTTATCGTCGCCAGGGCAAACACAAGCGTCAACGCCGCAAGCGTTGTGCCGGAGATTCCCCTAATTACACACGATCCGGCAAACGCCCCAATCGTGGCAAGACCCAAAAAAATCGTTGCGGTTAAACACAGCCCCGTATAGGAACCGTCTCCCCCACGAACGGGCTTTTTGTTATCTAAACTGGATAAATCACTCATGTTATTAATGTCAATTAGTACAGCCAGGTTGCGACTAAGAAATTACCTATCTTATGTAGTATAGCATAAATTCTCAAGTTTTAAAGACTCTGTTCTAAAAAAACTTTGAAAAAACAAGAGTTTTTATACTTGACAATATTTAAACCGAAAAAGTCCATTTTACTCAACTTAAAGGAATTATATCCCCAAAATTATTTAAAGGTAAAATAGGCAATATTCCCTCGATGATATATTGACAATATTTAATTGTAAATATTGAAACCTGTTTTTTCTGTTCAGCTCCGCTAATCAAGTCTGTACAGGAAATAATTAACAGAAATCTGTTAATATTGAGTTAAGCCGAACATTTTAACAGAACGCTGGAGGAGCGCGAGAAGCGTTTAACAAAGTAATATCCGCCTCGATGAGAATAGACGAATTACTCAATGACGTACTGATTACGTCAAACAAATGGACATCGAAATAATAAGAAACAAAAATCTGCCCCATCGAAAAATATTGGCAAATGGGACAGGAATCTTCACTATCAACATAGGATGTTGTTGTGCAAAGAGAGTTGTCATGGGTATGACCGATATGGCAATCTGAATGTTCGCAATGAACTGACTGACAAATACAACCTGTACAATGCTGGCAACCAGGAAGAAATCTGTGAAGACTCATTCCCATCATCGTAACAAGCAAAAAATAGATCGCAAAAGCGAAACTAAAAATGCTTTTACCTCGCTCGGAAATTACAGGGGTGTAATAGTCGTCAGAAATATACAAACGTTTCAAAATTACGATATCAACAAATGATTGCAATTTATCTGGATAATAATTTCAATTATATAAAATGAATAAAGCTTGTCAATAGCTCTTTTTATTTTTTAATAAAAATTTTCAATATTTTTAATTACAAAACACAAGCTCCCCCCAAAAAAACAAAAAAGCGGGCGGAAGAATTATCCTCCGTCCGCTTTTGCTATTGCTTGTTAAGCGTTTTCAGGTCATTAGAAAATGCCCATCGCTTCGAGGCTGTATTTGACGATCAAACCATCAGCAACAACGTCGCAATGCGGCGCTCCTGCTTTTCAATTACTGATTGACAATTACGAATTAGAATTTGTATTCTTTGTTCTTTTCGTTGAAGTCCCAATCGTGGCAAGACCCAAAAAAATCGTTGCGGTTAAACACAGCCCCGTATAGGCTCCATCTCCCCCGCGAACGGGCTTTTTATTTTCTAAACTTGATGTATCACTCATCTTATTATATTATTAACTAGAATGGCGCTGACGCTATAAAAACATTACCCATTTTGTGTAGTATAGCATAAATTCTCAAATTTGAAAGACTCTGCCCTAAAAAATCTTGCTTTTTTATAAGAATTTACTTCTTTTACGAGAATTACTGCGATTGGTTCGAAAAACGCGATAATACACAATTTATTCTGTATAAATATTTGATACAGATTTTCCTGACATCGGACGCGTATAAGT
>JAZUMX010000157.1:0-2101 GCA_045603865.1 Thermoguttaceae bacterium | reverse complement strand
CCGAGCGCAACAGCAGTTCCCCTCCCCCCCTTGCAGCGAGATTTTCTTTTTGCTACAATATAGTAACAGAAGGGAGCGAACCGTTTGACTCAGCTGATTGATATAACTGTTTATCCAGTTAAAGACGTTCTGCCGATACTGCTCAAAGACGACGCGACCGGGAAAAACGTTGTCTTTGCAACGGACAGCTACGTTCAGCTGGGCGACGAGTTTTTGCCGGAGCGCTGTATTACGCCTGCGTGTATTGCCGCGATAAATCCCAAAGGATTTCAACCGCGCATTAATAAACAGACGGATCAGCAGGCGGAACGGACGCGCAAGAAAGCGGAAGTGTTCACGCCAGCGTGGATTTGCTGTAAAATGAATAACTTCTGCGACGAGCAATGGTTCAACGGAGAATGCCCGTTTAACGTTCAGTATGAAACGACCTGGCGGGCGCTCTCAAAGCCTGTTCCGTTTCCCAACGCCAAAGCGTGGCAGAAGTACGTCGATTCCCGCCGGTTGGAAATAACGTGCGGAGAAGCGCCTTTTTTAGCGTCGCGATACGATGCCGCAACCGGAAATATTATTCCCGTCTCTCGCCGAATTGGGATTTTAGACAGAAAGCTGCGCGTCGTTTCGGAAAACGCCCAAACGGAAACGGACTGGCTCGTCTGGGCGCTGCGCGCCTTGCAGAGCGTATACGGATACGAAATGCAGGGCGACAGCCTTCTAATTGCGCGAATCAATCTGTTAGCGACGTTTGCCGATTTCCTTTCAATGCGCTGGGGCAGATTGGCAACGACGCAGGAACTCAAACAAGCGGCGCGCATCATTTCCAGAAACGTCTGGCAAATGGACGGCTTGTCAGCGGCGGTTCCCTTCTTTGAAAAACCCGGAGACAACCAGCTTTCGCTTTTTGACGACTTTGAGCTGCAAGCCGCCCCTTCGGAGAAACTCCTGTCGCCGAAAATCAAAAACTGGCGCGGAAAAAAAATTCTGGAATTCAGACAACTTATTAAATCACGAGGTAAAGACATGAAATTCGACTTCGTTATTGGAAACCCGCCGTATCAAGATGTTGGAAATGGTGATAATAAGGAATTCGCTCCCCCTGTCTACAATTTGTTTTTAGAGGAAGCGTATAAAATCGCTGACAAGGTGATATTGATTCACCCGGCGCGATTCCTGTTTAACGCTGGTTCAACGCCTAAAGCGTGGAATGAAAAAATGCTCAATGACCCGCATTTTAAAATAATAGAATATGCGGAAGATGCAGCTACCATATTTCCCGGTACGCTTATTCGAGGTGGCGTTGTTATCTCCTATCATGATGTTAATCAAAACTTTGGAGCGATTGAAATCTTTACAAAGTATCAGGAACTGAATGACATTTTACATAAAGTAATTAAACATAAATTGTTTAGTCCATTTAGCGAAATTGTAATTAGTCGTACAGTTTTTCGTTTGACAAAAAAACTACATGAAGATTTTCCTGACGCGATTAATCGATTAAGCAATGGACATGCTTATGACATGGCAACCAATATTTTTGAACGTTTGCCATTTGTCTTTTTTAATGAAAAGCCAAATGATAATAATACGTATATTCAAATATTGGGACGTGAAGACAACGGCAGAGCCTTTAAATATATCCGAAGGGATTATGTTAATGATGTGAAAAATCTTAACAAATACAAAATCTACATACCAAGTGCAAGTGGCGGCGGTGAATTTGGTGAAACGATTTCTTCGCCTATTGTTACAAAACCAGGCGTAGGAGCAACAGAAACGTTTCTTAGTATCGGTTGTTTTGGTACTTCTAAAGAAGCTCAGAATTGTTGCAAATATATCAAAACAAAGTTTGCCCGTGCGTTATTGGGTGTTTTAAAAACTACTCAACACATAGTTCCTGAAAAATGGAAATTTGTCCCTCTGCAAGACTTTACTTCTTCCTCCGATATTGACTGGTCGCTGTCGATTTCTGAAATTGACGCTCAGTTGTATAAGAAGTACAAGCTGACGAAAGAGGAAATTGCGTTTATCGAATCGAACGTCAAGGAGATGACCTGAGTCCCGCGCAGGTACAACGATGAGCCGGCTCGCGGCAGTCCTCTGCCGC
>JAZUMX010000156.1:0-3698 GCA_045603865.1 Thermoguttaceae bacterium | reverse complement strand
CGGAGCCTCGTTCGCGACAAGCTCTAACCTGTACGCGCAAAGCCCCTATGAACGTTACAATAAGGCTGGCGACAAAGTCGCCGAAGGAGACCGTGAATTCAAGGTTTTCCCGCCTACCTCTACCGCCCCCCTTCAGGTTGGCGACTATGTGGTGGTTTTGGGTACGGAAGGCCATGGTATGGAAACTGTTGACATTCCCGGCGGCGCCGATTTTACAATTAAATCCGCCAACACCGGGCGCGTTGATATTGGCATCAGCCCCATTGGGTCAAAACCGGCGTTTGAGTTTGTGGATAAAACGGAAAACGCGACCGTAAACTTAACTGATGTGGGATATTACGGTAGCGGCAGCGGCGGCAATAATGTCTTTTTGCGCACGGATTCCGGCGAGAACAATTTCCTCACACTTAATTTGAAAAACGCTTCATTTTATAGTATGAAGGGGGTTATATCCTCGGGCAATAGCAATTCGCATGTGAAAATAAATTCAGATAGCGCTCTCGACATTTCTAGTACTAATTTTGTTTTTGGAAACTGGGATAATGGGAACGGTCAGCCGCTTAAAGTAGATCTTAGCTTTACCGATCAAAACTACTCAAATTTGACATTGAAAAATAATACTAACGCCGTTTGCGGGTCTGTTGCGTTTACGTCTGGTTTTACCAGTACGAGCTCATATGTCGAGATTAAAGGAAATAGAGCGAGTAATAGCGGAGGGGCGATTTACGCAACCGGCCACGGCAACGTTTCCCTTACCGCAAACAACGACAACCTGCGCATTCAAGAGAACACTGCCACCACCGGTTCCGGCGGCTTTCTTTATAGCAATTCAAGCGGCAATATTAACATCGCATCCAGTAAAAAAATAAGCTTGACGTATAACACAGCTCCCAATGCTTCCGGCGGGATGATTTATAACATAGGCAATGGAAACATAAACATCGTTACGCCAGATAATGAAATCTACGTTAGTAATAACGTCGCTGGTAACAATGGCGGCATGATTTATAACCGAGGCGAAGCAGCTGCAAAGATTACCTTTGACGCCAATAAGGTTACCGTTACAGACAACCTCGCAAATAACGGTTCCGGCGGGGTAATTTACAACGAAGGCGCCAGCATGGATATTAAAGCTGTTGCAGAGATGACATTTAAACGAAATTACGCCTCTGCTGGCAACGGCGGCGCCATTTATAGCGGCGATTACAACGATCCAGCGGAGAATGTTATCTCAATTATCGGTACAAACAACTTAACTATTAGCAATAACTATGCTGGTTATGTTCCTGGCGATAATCCAAGCGCTCCTTACTGGAACGCAGATGGCTGCAAAGGCGGGGCAATTTATTCCACTGCAAAAAAGTTGCTGATCACTTTGAACGCAGTGGAGGGTTCAACCAATGCAAAATTGACTTTTGAAAACAATTTCGCTACCGGCGACGGCGGCGCGATTTATAACGTCTCCTCCGCCGCTAGCGACGCGTTGCTTACTATCCAGGGAAATCACGACAACGGCACGGTAACTGTTTCCCGCAATAAGGCGGGCGGTTCCGGCGGAGCTATTTATAACGCTAACGCCGAGATTGACATAAATTCCAAGAACAAGATGAGTTTTCAAAATAACAAGGCTGATGGAAGCGGCGGCGCGATTTACAACTCCTCGCCTGATTATGATTTCACACTGAAATCCATTGCCTTGGATATTAACTCTAATTCCGCTCAAGAGAATGGCGGCGCGATTTATCTCGAGTCGAAAACGAATTTAATCAATGGAACGAATCTTAACTTAAAATATAACAAGGCTAATGGAAGCGGCGGCGCGATTTACGAGGTTGCCATATCCGGCGGGTCAACGATGTTTCAAGCCTTGGAAAATATTGCTATTACAGACAACATAGCAAATACCGGTTCCGGCGGGGCTATTTACCGAACCCACGCCATTGACGCGACAGATATCGGCGACTTGAGTTTTTATGCTAACAACGAAGTTGTACTCAATCGAAATTACGCTGAAAACGGCAAGGGCGGCGCGATTTACAACGACGCTCAGAGCAACATTGATTTTACATCGAATTATGTTTTATCTATTAAAAATAACAAGGCGATTAACGGCGGCGCGATTTACCAATCGGGTGGCGGCGTTGCCTTTGACGGCTCGGTTATTCAAGACGACCCGACGCAATCCAACTTTTTCAACAATGTAGCTACGGGAGATGAATCGACGCTGGGCGAAGCTTTAGCGAACGATCTTTACTGCAAGGATGAATTGTCGTTTGTAGGCAATGGCATTTATACGTTCAATGGCGGCATTTACGCCGGCTCCACGTCAATCAGTGCGGCGGACGTTACCGTTTATGGCAGAGAGTTCCTTCCTGGAACACAAACCCCGGATACAACAAACCATTTTCGTTTCAACGCGACGACGATCAGCGACGACGGCAAGCTGACCGTTCAGTTCGACGAAATAGAAGATTATTCCGGCGTATTTACGTTGGAAAAGAAAACAGAAAACGCTACAATGCTTGAATTGAATACGGAAACGAAAACGCGACAGCTAACGATGGAAGAAAGCAAGTTGCAGTTTCTTGGCGATGGCGTTGTTGAGAAAACCGGCGATGGCGTATTGCAAGTTGTCGCCGCGGCTGAAGGGTTAGTGGAAGCTGAGAGCTTCGTTATTTCCTCTGGTCGAGTGGATTTCGCCGGTTGGGTCGAGGCGACCTTGGACGTTGAAGAAGGCGGCACGTTCTCCCCCGGCTCCTTTAGGGATGCTGATCTTATCGGTAAAGCCTATGTTATCGGGGACGTGCAAATTGAAGACGACGGAACCGCGCTGTTTGAGTTCGGAGCTTTCCCCGGTAACAAAGAGGACGTTGACCATCACGACGTATTGTCTATTAGCAACGGGTCGTTTGTGTTCGATCCCAGCGATAGCGGTCTGATTGCCCTTGAATTTCTTAAGGGTGATGAAGACTCCTGGGCGGTAAACAAGTGCTGGTACCTGCTTATCGAGGGCGCTAACGTAGATGATGGCGATTATACGTATTTGTTACGTAACGCGGGTGTGTTTAATCTTGTTGGCGAAGGCGGCAATCTTTACCTTACGGCTAACATAGTCCCAGAACCCACCACGTGGGCGCTGATGATTCTCGGCGCCGTCGGACTGCTGTACTTGCGAAAAAAAGCTGTCAAGAAATAATCAGCAATTAAATCGTAACAACGATATAACGCGGGAGTAAACCTCCCGCTTTTTTTATAAACAGACTTAGCGCAAATTGCCAATTGCTAATTGCTAATTGCTAATTGCTAATTGCCACCGCCGCTTCCATTGTTGACGGCCAGTCGAGATTCGTCCAGTCGCCGGCGAGGTCAAGATTCTCTGGCATCGTCGTCTGTTCAAACCAGCGCTGTCGCGCCGCCGTCCATTCAACCGACGGGACGCAAACGGCGTCCTTCCAATGTAGAGTTTCCAATCTCAGGATTTTCGCTTCCGGATTGAGTTCCGCCAACTCCTGCCGAACCTGGGATTTGAACCCGTTCTTTCGTTCCTGCCAGCTGTTTGTCCCCGAAACGACGCCGCAATAATAGTATCCCAGTTCGTCTTTCTCGCCGGAGAAAATCCACTGAATCGTCCGGTCAGGAAAGACCCCGTGCGGCGTGGGAAGAAACGGCGAATCCGTCCAGAAATGGACGCTGGAAAT
>JAZUMX010000155.1:0-2942 GCA_045603865.1 Thermoguttaceae bacterium | reverse complement strand
CCAACGACGAACCGAAACGTTCGAAGTGTGCATACCAAAACGTCGAAGCCGGAAACCTCCTCTGGATGTGGCCCGTCCTCGGGCTACTTTGCCGATACAAGAATAATCTCTTTCGCAGGATTGCCAGCCCGCCCCCCCGGCTCCGGGCAGTCCCCTGCCGCTCAACCGCGTCAGCGGGTACATTTCTATAACCGGCGGTTTTCAACCTCCCGGAGAGGAAACGACAACAAAACAAAAAATCGATAAATCTTTTATGGGAAATTGACTGAATCGGAACTAACCCATAGATTTTGTTAGAGAACCTTGATGGTTAATAGACGTAATCTGATTTCTGGCGTTGTACTGGTACTGCGATTGAGCGATCAGATTATACAGTTCGTCTGTATCGTCCCATTCAAAGCGTCTGACGTCAGTTAAAGCGCCAACGGCGTTATAGTCCAGTTCTGCCATTATATCATCTATTGGCGAATTCTCGGTTCCGTGCAGTCTGACCGCAACTGCTCGTCCCATGTAATCGTACTGAGTATCAATAATTCTATCCGAAACGTTATTTAATGTCAAGGCGGACTGCGTCTGTCGACCGGCGGTATCGTAGGTATAGGTTATAACCCGCCCGTATTAGGCTGGCGTTTTGTTTCGTTAAAATCGTAGTCTCCTTCTGGCGCTGATAGCATAACCATAAATTTTTTGTCAATAATTGGAAACACACCCCAGTTTCTAGTAGTTGTATTATTTCCAGAGCGGATTTCTGTTAATCTGCATTTCAAATAATCATTAAGCAAATAATTACTAATGTAATCGTAAGTTGGCGTCTTAATACTAAGATTATGACATAACCATTCAGCCATTTCATGTCTATTTTGTTTAATTAAAATTTCAATACGTAATGACAATGCAAAGCACAGGTAACGACCGTTATCTTCATAAAGCAGATCTTTGATCAGAACATCTGCCTTTGTGAAATTCCCTTCACGTACACATATTACTGCCAGCGCCAGTTTATAAGAAGCCTCTTTCTCAGACGCCTTTAATTCACTAAGAAGATATCTTGCTTTCGTGATGTCATTTTGATAAACATAATAATAAACTTCAAAAATGGAATATCTGTACTTGTCAATCGGATTGATACTCCTTAATTCTTCTAATATTTTCTTAGCTTCATTAAACCTGTTTAACGATATGCAAACGCTATAAAATGATTCAAGATAGTAAAGATATTTTTCCTTTTCGGTACTTGGCGGCATATTTAATTGTTCATATATTTTTTTATCATCATCTTGCGTTTTAAGAGCGACTGGATTAAGTTGAATTTCATGAATATATTTTTTTAGGCATTCGTATGCAAGCTCTCTATTCCCTTGTAACAATAAACAGTTTGCATGCGTTATGGGATCTAATTTTTTACGCTCTTCATTATCAAGTCGACGAAACAAGTCCAAGATCAAGTCAGTTGTACTGAATTGAGAAACGCTCATAAGAGCGGCTATATAGCAAATTTTATACTCCGTTTGATTGGGCTGTAAAAGAAGTATACAATCAAGCTGATTACAGGTGTCATGTTTATCGCTAGAAGTGGGCCATGGAATAAATGCCATGGAATACTTTTTTTTCATAACGTCTTGAAAATCTTTTGCAGAACGATATTGTCCTGTTAAAACAAGCAGCTTAAATTTAAGCAAATCAAATTCGTAATTATCAATCGGAGTTTGAATATTATTCAATTTTTCCAGAATCTTTCTAAGACCTTCAACATCACAAAGATAAATACATGTTTTTACTTCTTTGTTCATTTGTGAAAGCAAAGAGTCAATATCTTGTTGAGGTTCATAATGAGGCATTTCAGGCAGCGGCGGCAGTTCAAGATCAGACATATCTGAATCGCCGGACATAGAGGACGTTTCAATTGAATTATTATCCAATTGAGAGCAGTTGTCTGTTTGAGCCGTGATAAAATTACCAGAATCAATTGGGTTGTTTTGATTCTGTAAATTTGCAGATTGAGAGTTTACAGGTCGATTGCTATACATTACAATCATACTTAAAACGACCAATATTGTGAATATAATTAAATATTTTCTCATGGCTTTCTTTTAATATATAAAAACAACATTTATTACCATCTTAAAATTATTCCAGTTCCAAGATTCCACCCTTGTCCAGGCTGTTTAAAGAAGATGTTAATATTAAACCGATCTTGATTAAAAATTTCAAATCCTGTTTCCTGTTCAAATTGCAAGTTATGATTTCTAATTGCTTGTTCAAGGTCTTTAATACCAACAGTAAAATAAAATTGGTAATTTAAGTTTATAAAATCTTCATTACCCCTGACAAATACTCCGAACTTATTGCCTGTAGTGGGACCAATTATAAGTTCGCTGCCATCGAAAATATTGATACGCCCGACAGGAATGGAATAAAAAGTATCTATTTGGTATCCTTTAAGTCTTTCTGGAATACCACAAAGTTGTTTATCAATTTTGTTCTTAGGATCAACGGACCCTTTAGCCATCCAGTCTTCTTGCGAAGATAAATACCTGTATATTGTTTGAATAACCGATAACGTAGTTTTATCATATTTTGGATCAAATTTACTAGGTTTATTAAAATCATATACGCTTTGAGGCGTGTTCCTTTCAGAATTACTATCTGGACTATGGTTTGAATAATTACTTCCAAATCCGCCATAAGGATTCACAGCATAAGGAACGCTTGGAATACCGACTTGTGTATTCCCATTTCGAAGATATGGGGAATTCACTATATTAGAACTTTCGTTGAAAGAATTGTTCAGAAACAACTCCTGAATTCCGAATCTTTCACGTTCTATTTCCAATATTTCATCATTTATAAACCAATATGGTTTATCAAATGGATTCTCGGAAAGTTTCTTTTGCAATAAGTCTATTTGATACTTAATCTCATTTAGTGGTTGTATTACACGA
>JAZUMX010000154.1:0-10731 GCA_045603865.1 Thermoguttaceae bacterium | reverse complement strand
ACGTCCGCGAACGGTCTTTTCGTAACTGGACGAATCGTTTTGCGATGCCAAAACCAGGTCTTTGGTTTTCAGTTCCCGATTGGTGGCGTATGACGCGATGTTCAAACCCAGATTCAGCCCACCCTCGATTTTCTCCTGATTCTCCGGGAGAATAGTCGGGTCGTTTTTCAGAGCCGGAGCCGCTTCCCATAAGCACGACAGCGACGGAACGCCCATTTGTGACGGCAAATAGACGATGCTGGTTCGGCACCCAAAGCTGACGCCGTAAATCGGACGAAGCTGAGTCGGTTTGATCGGGACTTCCGCCCGCCAGATTGGGTGTTCCGGCGGCAAGGGCTGAAGCAAATCCGATTCCCCGGGGAACATCAACGCGACAAGCCGTTTGAACCCGGAATCGAATGCGGCTCCGGAACAGACGCTTTCTGCAACAATAAACCCGCCGCGGTCTAAATAATCTCGCAGCTTTTGAGCGAGTTTTTTCGCCTGCGCTTCGTTGGTCGGAACGGGGCTGTTGACCCCTCCCAGGTACAAAATCGGCGACAGCTGCAGGTCGTCAACCGTAGCGGCGTTGAGGTCGACGTTTTGCCAGGTCATTTCCTTGTGCCAGCGCTGTTCGACGTACGCAGTGAGATGTTTGATGTCGCTGTGATGAACGTTCCAGTTTTCCGTCAAGCCGTATTCCAGCTTGGAAATCAGCACGGCGCGCCGCCCCTTGGACAAAAACAGAAGCGCATAACACGTCGCGATAATCGGGTCGCGCTCTTCGGCGTCTTCCCCGACCCAGTATTCCAGCGTCTGAGCGCTGTTGACTCTCGCGCCTTTAAGGCGAATGAGGTAATCGGAGCCTTCCCGATACCAGTCGTGCGAGCCGATAAAGCGCTGTCCGGACATTCGCCCGACGCGTTCTAAAGCGTACAGATAGTACAGAACGCGGTTGTCGCCCGGGTTTCGGGTAACGCTAAAATGTGTCGCCAGCCACTGCAGGCCGGCGCGAATTCGACGCTGGTTGTCGTTGACTTCCAAATTTTGACAGCAGAAGAACTCGTTGTCTCTGAAAACGCCGTTTTGAGCGTTGATTTTATCGGACAGAATAATCATCGACGCCAGCCCGGCGCACGTCATACTGCCGGTTTCCGGAAGACGGTCTACAGAATAATATCGCCATCCGCCGTTGGCTGTCTGACCTTGCCGCCAATGTTTGATCGCCTTTTCCCAAACAACGGGATTGACCTTGAATCCTGCGTTTGACGCCTCGTTGAGAGCCAGAATCGCGAACTGGGTGTTGGAGTTGTCGCCGTAAGCGCGAGTCGCTTCAAAGTAAGACCACGTTCCCGGCCGCGGCGGTCCCTGATTTTGCATTCGTTCCAGCCAACGGACGTTACGCATTATAAGCTCTTTGTCGCGTTCGGGGTCGGCGGCGCAGAAAACCATCGTCTGCAGAGAAACAACGTACGTGTACTGCGGCGGGATTTTTCTGAGATATTCAATCGCCAGCGACAGCTGCGGGTCTTCTTTCGGCACGCCGCAAGAGAGCATCGCCAACGCGCACAGAGCCGTTTTCCCGCCGGTGTAGGCAGAGTAATCTCCCCAGGAACCGTTGCGAAGCTGCTGACGGCGAAGGAACTCGACTCCGCCGTCGATTGCGCGCTGAACGTCTGACGCAGTCAGGTCGTCAGCAGTCGCCGACGGCGACCAGAACGCTGTCGTCAGAGCTGTCAGCAGTACGCCCAGCGCGATCCAGGGCGCATTTCCGGAACGCTGTGAGCGTGTCACGTTTAACTCCTCAGTCTGGGGTCGGTCGCTTCCTGTAAACCTTCGCCGATAAGGTTGTAAGTCAAAACGGTCAAGAAGATCGCCAAGCCGGGGAAGAAGCTCAGCCACCAGTACGACAGGTTGCTTCGACCAGCGTTAAGCAGCATACCCCAAGACGGGTTGGGAGCCGGCGCGCCGAATCCGAGGAAGCTCAAGCCGCTTTCAACCAGAATCGCCCCGGCAATATGGAATGTAATCGGCACCAAAACCGGAGCCAGCGAGTTGGGAAGAATGTGTCGGAAAATAATTCTTAACTGACTGGCGCCCAGGGACTTGGCGGCGGCAACGTATTCGCTCTGCTTGAGCTTGAGGAACTCAGCGCGGGTTAATCGCGCGATTCCCGTCCAGCCTGTTACGCCCAAAATCGCCATGATATGCCAGATCGTTGGCTTTTCAACAACGGATATTAACGCCAGGATCAAAATCAAAGACGGAATGCACATGACAATTTCTATAGCGCGACTGATGATAATGTCCGTCCAGCCGCCGAAATACCCGGCGATTGACCCAACGACAATTCCAATCAGCGCGGCAATGCCCGTCGAAACGAACCCGACAAGCAGAGCGATTTTCGTTCCGTGAATCATGACGGTTAAAACGTCGTACCCCTGCGTTGTCGTTCCCATAGGATGCTGCCAGCAAGGAGCGCTGTTCTTCCCGAAATGGTTGCCGGGTCTGCCGGGCCATTCGTTATCGTGAACGCGGCGATACGGGTCGTTATAAATCAGCGGCCAGACTGCCCACGAGTTCGGGTCGTTCTTTTTCAGATTTTGCGGATAGACGCCGCCGAAACCGTCGTGCATGAAAATCGGGTTTTCCCAATTGGCGTTAAAGTACCCCATCATCGGGAAATAGATTCGCCCCTTGTATTTGCAAATAATCGGCTTTGTTCCCGCCAGCATGGGAGAGAACAGCGCGATAAACGACAAAATAACAATAAAGCCAAGAGCAAACAAATTGATGCGGTTTTTGGCAAACCGATGCCACGTTTCCTGCCAGTAATTTCGGGATTTTTCCATGTATTGTTAATCGGGGTTAAGTTCGATGACGTTTGGGAATAATTTTTTCAATTATATTATTATAGCATAATTAGAGAATTTTGTAAAGAGGTTATTAGGCGAGCCGGGGCGCGTAAGCCTCCGGAACATTGGGCGCGAATGCGCCCAACAAAAAAACGTTGGATTTGATATAACGTTTGTTTTGTCGTTTAACGTTTGTTTTGTCGATCGTTAGGCGAGCCGGGGTGCGTAAGCCCCCGGAACAATTGGGCGCGAATGCGCCCAACAAAAAATGCGTGCCAATAACGTTTATTTTGTCGATTGATCGGCGAGCCGGGGTGCGTAAGCCCCCGCAACAATTGGGCGCGAATGCGCCCAACAAAATAATTGATTATTAATCGCGCAAGCCTTTATAATTATCCCCGATTCTATTGGTCATAATTGTATCTCAATTCGCGTATAAATGGAACTTCAATAAGTTATTGGTAGTCATTTACCGGGGGCTTACGCACCCCGGCTCGCCTACGTTTGGAACTATCCCAATTCTATCGGTAGTCATTTACCAACGTTCGGGCGAAATTGGAACTATATTTGGTTATTGGTAGTCATTTCCCGGGGGCTAACGCGCCCCGGCTCGCCTATTTTGCTACCAGCTCTTTGGCTTTCTGTACGGCGGAGGATGCGTTGAGCGTATAGGCGTCGGCGCCGATTTCGTCTGCGAATTGCTGGGTAACGGGCGCGCCGCCAACCATGACGATTGTTTTTTCTCGAAGTCCCGCTTCTTTAAGAGCTTCAATAGTTGCTTTCATTTGGGGCATGGTCGTCGTTAAAAGAGCCGACAGACAGACGACGGTTTTGTCGTGTTTTTTGGCTTCTTCGACAAAGCGTTCCGGGGCGACGTCGACGCCGAGGTCGTTGACTTCAAACCCGCCGCCTTCCATCAAAGACGCGACCAGATTTTTGCCGATGTCGTGAAGGTCGCCTTTAACGGTTCCGATTACAACGTACCCGACCGGCTCGCCGCCAGACTGTTTCAGCAGCGGCTGAACGATAGACAGCGCCGCTTTCATCGCGTTGGCGGACATGAGCAGTTCCGGAACGAAATACTCTTCCTCCTCAAACAGACGCCCGACTTCGTCCATCGCGGGGATCATATATTTATTGATAATCTCCCCGGGAGCGACGCCCTCGTCGATCGCTTCCTGAACGAATTCTTCCGCGTCGTCGTCTTCGCCTTCGACAATAGCTGTGTAAATGTCTTGCAAGTCCATAAATAATATATAAGGAATACAGGTTAGAAACAAGAGTCGAGAATTGAGCGCCGGGAATTTCGCCGCGGGGGACGAACCAAATCCGCTCTCAAGCTCGCTCTGGAATCGCTTACAAGTCGTTCCTCATTATACAATATATATTTTATTCGTCAAATCCCCTTCAGACCAAAAAACGAAAAATTTTCCCCTTCTCCTATTGACAGAATCCAATAATTGGATAAATTAATATTTATTAGAGGATAAGTTATGAACTCAAAACAGGAAAAGAACAAAGACGAAACAATCAGCTCCGCGCTGTCAACCGGTTTGTACTGGTCGCACAACATCATTTCCGCGACGCTGGAATTCGTTATTTTTCTGGTGATTGGGTACTTCCTGGACAAATACTTTTCCACAAGCCCTTGGCTATTGCTCGTTTTCGGCGCAATCGGCATGTTTGCCATGTTCCATCGAATTCTGCAAATCGCCAAAGAAGCGGGGGAAGAGCATGAGTCCGGGAAAAAAGAGGAATAATTGATTTTAATGGGGAAATCCGTAACCGTATTTGCCGTTGTCGTTGCTGTATTTTGGGCGATAATTTTATACGCTTTCGACCAAATGCAGTTCAGCCGTCCCTTTTTAATGGGGTCGCTGACAATTGTGGCGACATCCTTCGCGGCTTTGCTTTTGGGGCTGCGCGCAGTCGGTTTGGAACCCATAAAAGCCTACCCCTGGATCATGGGCGGACTGGCTGTCGAGCTGTTTATTCCACTTATTTTGGTAATTTACATAAAATTTTCTTCAAACCTACTGGAAAATTCTGGAGATTTGATTATAATAATGAAATACTTCCTCGCGTTTTTCCCAATTTGTCTTATTTTGGAAAAGACCTTGGTTCTGCGCGAGTTAAAAACAAATAACACAACGGATACAAAAAATGAGCGCTGAATATAACGCAACAGAACACGTTCAAGACTCAAATGTATTGGAACTCCCGTTCGGTACTGAAATCCACTTGCCATCCTTTGACATCCCGGTTCCGGATTGCCTGCAGTCCGTATTGGGAACAAGCATTCACTTTGGAACAAAGTACATGTGGCTTGAAGTAGTCGCATTTCTTATTTGCTGTTTGCTCTTCATTCCTCTGGCGCGCAAGATTCGCACTGGAGAGCCTGTCAAAGGACGTTTCGCCAATCTCTTGGAGGCCATGGTTGTGTTCGTCCGTGACAATATCGCCATCCCCAACATTGGCAAAGAACACACAAAAGAGTATTTGCCGTTTCTTCTGACAACGTTTTTCTTTATTCTGTTCTGCAACCTGCTGGGTCTTGTCCCGTGGCTGGGCAGCGCAACCGGCGCATGGGCTACGACAATCATTCTGGCAATTTCCACGTTCGTGGTCGTCAACTTCGCCGGTATGAAACAAAAAGGCATTATCAAGTATTGGGTTGGTCTTTGCCCTCACATGGACATTCACTGGACATTGAAAATCGTCCTCGTCCCCATGCTTTGGCTTCTTGAATTCATCAGCTTGCTGATTAAACACTTCGTATTGAGCGTTCGTCTTTTGGCGAACATGTTCGCCGGACACCTTGTCCTGGCGGTTATATTAGGATTTATTTTCATGACCGCTGGAAGCGCGATTTGGTACGGCGTCATGCCCGCCAGCGTTTTAGGCTGCGTCTGCTTGAACCTGCTTGAACTTTTCGTCGCGTTTTTGCAGGCGTACATTTTCACGTTCCTTTCCGCCCTGTTTATCGGCTCGGCGATGAAGGGACACTAACCCCTAAATTAAAGTAGTATCGATTTTAAGAGCGCCGCATGAGCCGCCGATTGATTCGGCTCCTTTCCCCTGGCAGAGAAATCTCGCCCCCTTGCTCATCTAACCGCCGTCGCCACGAATCGAATTTATAATTTACATTATCCGTTAGCTGGAATATTCGTTTGACTGTCGTCAAAGTTCAATATTCCGGCTTAGAAGAACACAGGAGATTTTATCGTGTCCAATTTTGCAAAACTTTTTGCTCTGTTACTGGTTGTTTTCGCCATTTGCGCTCCGGCGTTTGCTGAAGAACCCGCTGCTCCGGCTGATCAGCCCGCTGCTGTTGCTACGGATGACGCCGCAGTCGCCGCTCCGGCTGCCAATAATGGCTTTAAGATTTTTGGCTGCGCTCTCGGCGCTGGCATCATTATCCTCGGCGCTGGCTGGGGCATTGGAACGATTGGTTCCAAGGCTGTTGAAGGCACCTCCCGTCAGCCGGAAGCTGGTGGAGCCATCATGACTCAGATGATTATTTCCGCCGCTCTTATCGAAGGCGTTACGTTCTTCGCTTTGATCGTTTGCTTCCTCGGCCTTTCCGCCTAAGTTAAAAAACAAAGGCTGGCGGTTAGAGTCCCTGCTGAACGCTTAAATTCTAACCGCCTGCCGTTCGACAAACACAATTACGGTATTTCATTAACCCTGCCCCTATTCGGTGTAATTATGAAGTTTCGAACCATATTGAGCTTGGCTGTCGCTGCTGGATCTGTGTTGTTGACAGACGCTGTCTGCCTTGCAGAAGAAGGCGGATCAGTCAATCCCTTGGCTCTTTCGAAAGACATTGCTTTCTGGACTGCTGTTGTATTCATTATCACGCTTTTGGTTTTAGGCAAATTCGCCTGGAAGCCAATTGTTGAAGGATTGGATAAACGCGAACAGGGCATTGCCGATCAGATTGATCAAGCGAAAAAGTTGAACGAGGACGCTCAGTTAACTCTGGCAGATTACAAAGCCAAGCTTGCAGACGCGAAAGCTGAAGTTGCCGCCATGCTCGACAGCGCCAAACAGTCTGCTCAAAAGTATGAGCAAGACGCTAAAAACGAATCTGACGCAAAAGCTGCAGCTATAACTCAAAAGGCGCAAGCGGAAATCGAACTGGCTAAAAAAGAAGCTATGCAGGAACTGGCAAACAAAGCTACCGAATTAGCTTTCGATCTGGCTGGCAAAATCTGTCAGAAAAATTTGGACAAAGCGGCTCACGCTGATTTAATCAACGAAGCAGTAGAGAATTTTTCAAAACAAACGCTCTAACGGGAGAAATCAACCATGTTAGATACTCAAGCCATTGACGCCCGATACGCTGCGGAAACCAATCCGGACGTATCCGCTGATCAAATCGGACAGGTCTACGCGCAATCGTTTATCGGCGCGTTGGACTCTAATCCCGAATTGGTCGGTCAGGCGGTCGAGGAGTTCGATTCCTTCCTGACGGCGTATTTTGACGCCAATCCAAAATTCGAGGAAATCCTGTCCAGCAGACTGATTTCCACTGAAGACAAAATCGACATTATCAATCGCACTGTAACAGGCGGTTCCCCGATGTTTCTCAACTTCCTCAAGGTCGTTGCCAGGCACGAACGCATGGATTGCCTGCGCGCCATGTACCGCCAAATGTACCTGCAGTACGAAAAGATGATTCAGCGTCTTCCGATTACGATTACAACGGCGGTTGAGATTTCAGACCAGGAAGCGGAAAAGATTGGTCAGTCGCTCATCGCGCAGATTGGCGGAAACCCGATTATTCAGCGCAAGGTAGACCCGTCTTTAATTGGCGGCGTTGTCGTTCGCGTCGGCGATACGGTTTACGATGGTTCCGTCGCCACGCAGCTGAAGAAATTGCGGGAACGAATCACAGGTAAATTTTAGGCGGATTGAACGCATTCAGTCTGTTTATTATAACGTTTAATTTTACTTAGACATTTTTTGGAGCTGATATGAAATTTAAAGCGGACGAAATCGCTTCAGTAATTCAGCAGGAAATCAAGCAATTTGAAAGCCGAATCGACGTTCGCCAAGTCGGTCGGGTGCTGGAAGTAGGCGATGGTATTGCTCAGGTCTACGGCTTGTCCGACGTAATGGCGGGCGAAATGCTGGAGTTTGACTGCGGCGTAACCGGATTGGCGTTTAACCTGGAAGAAAACAGCGTCGGCGTTATTATTCTGGGCGACTACCTGAAAATCAACGAAGGCGACGAAGTCCGCACGACGGGACGTCTGCTTTCCGTTCCGGTTGGCGATGCAATTTTAGGGCGCGTTATTGACCCGTTGGGAAATCCTCTGGACGGTAAAGGTCCAATCGCAACGACGGAACGACGGCCGGTTGAAACAACCGCGCCGGGCATTGCAGACCGTCAGCCGGGTAAGGGACCTCTCCAGACAGGCATCAAGGCGATTGACGCCATGGCCCCGATCGGACGCGGTCAGCGTGAGTTGATCATTGGCGACCGTAAAACCGGTAAAACCGCCATCTGCATTGATACGATTATCAATCAGAAAACGACGGGCGTCAAGTGTTTCTACGTTGCGATTGGTCAGAAAGACTCAACAGTCGCCAACCTTATTGATACGCTTACTCGCGAAGGCGCGATGGAATACACAACGGTCGTCGTTGCCGGCGCGTCGTCTCCGGCTCCTTTGCAGTACATTGCTCCGTACGCTGGCTGCGCCATGGCAGAATACTTCATGTACAAGGGCGAACACACCTTGTGCGTTTACGACGACTTGAGCAAACAGGCGGTTGCGTATCGTCAGCTGTCTTTGCTTATGCGCCGTCCGCCAGGACGAGAGGCTTACCCGGGCGACGTCTTCTACTGTCACAGCCGTTTGCTGGAACGATCCGCCAAACTGTCCAACGACCTCGGCGGCGGTTCTTTGACGGCTCTGCCGATCATCGAAACTCTGGAAGGCGAAGTTTCCGCGTACATTCCGACCAACGTCATTTCCATTACCGACGGTCAGATTTACCTTCAGCCGGACTTGTTCTTCCGCGGTCAGCGACCTGCTATGAACCCCGGTATTTCGGTCTCTCGAGTCGGCGGCAACGCTCAGGTTCCCTGTATGAAAAAGGTAGCCGGCGGTATGCGTTTGGACTTGGCGGCGTTCGCCGAACTGGAAGCGTTCGCCCAGTTGGGAACCGACCTTGACCCGGCGACTCAGCAGCGTCTGGACAGAGGTTATCGAATCAACGAACTGCTCAAGCAGGGGCTTTGCCGCCCGATGCATGTAACAGATCAGGTTATCAGTATTTACGCTGTTACCCGAGGTTACGTCGACAAGCTGCCGGTGAGCAAGGTTCACGACTTTGAAGAAAAACTGCTCGCGTTCGTCCATGCCTATCATCAGGATTTCTGGGACGGCTTAACCGCCAACAAGAAGATGGATTCCGAAACGGAAACCGCTCTTCAGGCGATTATCGACGAATTCGTCAAGCAGTACGAATAAAGAGTTTGTTTGGCTGTCAGCTGCTGGATAAATTAAAATCGTCACACAGCTGACAGCGTCCGACAGGCAATTTAACTATCACGTAATTTAATATGGCAAAAGCAAGAGCATTAGACAGACGGCGCAAGTCCATTCAGAGTACGCGCAAGATTACCCATACGATGGAGTTAATCTCGACGGCAACGTACCGCAAAGCCATGGACCGCGCAGTCTCCGCGACGGCGTATACAAATCGACTCACCGCCATGGTTGGTCAGCTGGCTCGCGCTGGTTTGGAAGTTCAGCATCCGCTGCTGCAAAAGCACGAGAATACTGAAAACGTTGTAATTTTAACGTTGACTTCCAACCGCGGCATGTGCGGCGGATTCAACGGAGCTGTTTTGCGTTTAGCCGCCGCTCGATACAAGGAACTGACTCAAGCTGGTCTCAATATCACGGTAGACTGCTCTGGCAAGCGAGGCGTTTCCGGTTTCAAATTCCGTCAAATTCCCGTTGCGGAATCGTTTTTGAAATTTGAAGACAAGCCCGCTTATATAGAGGTCGAAAAGATTGCTGACAAGTACTTGGACTTGTATCAGGCAGGCAAGCTGGACCGTCTGGACGTTGTTTATACAAAATTTGTAACCGTTTCCAAGCAGACGGCAGTTGTAGAAACGCTTCTTCCGCTGACGGAACTTGCCAGCGGCGAAACGGAAACGTCCACGGCTCACGACTATGAATTTTTGCCCTCGGCAAAAAGCATTTTGGAAGAAGTCGTTCCCGCGTCGTTCAAGATGAAGCTGTTCAAGTGCTTCCTGGACTCCGCAGTCAGCGAGCAGATAGCGCGAATGGTCGCCATGAAGTCCGCAACGGAAAACGCAGACCAGATGATCAAAACGCTGTCACAGGCGTACAACCGCGCGCGACAGGGTCAGATTACCGGCGAGCTTACCGAACTGATCGGCGGCGTCGAAGCGCTCAAATAGAAAAAACATACCGGGCTGAGCGGTGAAATCAAAATGTTACACATTTCGATTTCGCCCTGGCATAACATAAAATTTCACACTGTTTAACACCAATTACCTTAATATGTCCGCAGAAAATATTGGTCTCATAACGCAGGTAATCGGGTCTACGTTTGACGTAGAATTCCCGGAAGATAAACTGCCGGCGATTTACAACGCCATTAAAATCAATTCGAACGAACGCGGCGTTGACATCAACCTGACCGGCGAAGTTCAGCAGCACCTTGGCGGCGGCCGCGTTCGCTAAGTCGGATCGTAGCCATGTCGTTCTGTGAGCCAAGGAGTTGTAGCTAAGTGTTGTCTTCCTAAGACCGCTTGGCCTCCGACTTATCAATTCGAACGAACGCGGCGTTGACATCAACCTGACCGGCGAAGTTCAGCAGCACCTTGGCGGCGGCCGCGTTCGCT
>JAZUMX010000153.1:0-3090 GCA_045603865.1 Thermoguttaceae bacterium | reverse complement strand
TGAAATCGTCCAGCGTGATGGCGAATCCAACGGGTTTTTCGCCGTCAAAGGCTAACAAAACCTGTTCCGGACGCGTAAAGGCGACCAGCTTTGAAGTGTAGTACTTAAATTCTTCTTCTGTCAGGGTCGCGTAGTTCCAATGTACGGTTTGAGCGTCATTGTAAACCGTCCGACAGGCGGCGACATCGGATTCAAACCGCTTTTTATCAAACGGACGAACGGTTACTTTGGTTCGATTTGAAATCCATTCGATGCGTTTCGCCCATTTCTCGCGCATGTTGCTGTTATCTTCAAACATCCAGGCGTAGAGCGTTTTGACCTGATTGTACCCCGCATTGAGAATCAGATTTTCATAATAGGGCGGATTGTGGTTCATCATGTACTTCGGCGGCGTGTCGAACCCTTTGATGAGCAAACCAATCGGATAGTTGCAGGAATAGTCCATCGGACCGATAATCGTTTGACGCCCCCAGTTTTCCCGGCTCCAGTTTTCCGCCGTTTGAAGGAGAGAATTCGCAACCTCCTGGTCGTCAATGCACTCGAACATTCCCCATGCGCCGACGGAGCTGTTTTTTTCTTCGTTCAAATGCGGATCGTCTGAAACCAGAATGCGTCCCACCGGTTTGCCGTCTCGATACGCTACGAATTTTTCAGCGCGTCCGTAAGTGTAGAAGGGGTGCCTTTTAGGATCGAGAAATTCTTTGACGTCAACAATCAACGGGGGAACCCAGTTCGGGTCAGAAGCGTTTATCGTCCATGCCAGACGAATGAAATCGTTTAGCATGCGTTTTCCGCGCACAGGAAGCGTTTGGATTGAATTGGAAGTCATTTCGACGTCAGGGCAGGGCGATAGAATGGGTAAAATAGAGGATGCGTTGAAACATTTTCCCCTTGTTCTTCAATTTGAAGAAACTACATAATATATAATTCGGAATATCTGTATAAAATAATAAGTGAAAAAGGATTTTCGTTGAAAGAAGCAAAAGGACAGAAAAACGCAGACGGTTAGGAGAAAAAACGAAGTCCCTAATTTGGAATTACGAAAATCGCTTTTTCAACTAACCGCTTATCTTATAAGAGTAGATCGTTAACAGACTCAGACTTTAAGATAAGTTTTTTATACTGTATTTATATACTATCTTATTCCAACCAACTCTTTGAGCTGACGAACTTCTGCCGTCGTCAGACGTCTGTACGCTCCCTTTGGCAGGTTGCCCAGTTTAACAGGACCGACTGCAATTCGCGTCAGGTCAAGGACGTTGTGTCCAAGTCGGGCGAGAATGCGGCGGATTTCCCGGTTTTTGCCCTCGGACAGAACCATTTCTATGATTGACGTGCCGTTTTTGTAAACCTGCTTGATTTTGGCGGAGTCTGCATGGACTTTGCCTTCGGCGATGTAAATGCCGTCGCACATTTTTTTGATGATTTCCGTTGTTGGGACTCCTGAAACGTGAACGCGATAAATCTTTTGAACCTCGTACGACGGGTGAGTGAGCCGGTTTGCCAGTTCGCCGTCGTTGGTAATCAGCAGCAGACCTGTGCTGTTCATGTCGAGACGTCCGACGGGGTACAGCCCCGGAACGTTTTCTCGAATGAGGTCAATGGCGCGGAGTCTTCCGTCTGGGTCTGCGTTGGTGCAGATGAACTTCTCCGGCTTGTTGAGCATGAAATAATGCCGCTTTCCCTGGTTGATGGTTTGCCCGTCCACGCGGACTTTTTGCCCTGGCAGGATGCAGAACCCCAGTTCCGTAACGGTTTTGCCGTTCACGTCTACTCTTCCGGTTGAAATCAGTTCTTCGCACGAGCGGCGGCTTCCCAGCCCGGCGGCGGCAAGAATCTTTTGAAGACGTATGCCAGAACCGTCGTCGGCTGACGAGTCCGTCGATTTAGAGTTCTTTCCGGACTTTGGCGCGCGTTTTTCGGCTTTGGCGCGATGTTTCATTTCCGGCAGCGGACGGTCGGATTGGAGTTTAAGCCCGCCGTTTGCTTCGAGCTGTTCCCGATGTTTTTGTCTGCCTTGAGCTGACTTGTCGGTCAGAACGCGTTTGAGCGGTTTGCGAGCGCGTTTAACCTTGTCGTCATTGGGGGAGAACCCGGTAATGCGGCGTTTCCCACGCGGTTGATCCGAGGATTTTACAGACTCGTAAACGTTCGGTTCCTGAATTCGTTCCGGTCGACGAACGTCGTCGTCATCGTCGTCAAAGCCAGACGGGTTGGCAGGATCGAAGACGTCCTGCTTTGGCTTTTTGATATTATGGAAGAACTCGTAATTCTCTTGGTCTTTAAGCCAGCGCTGCTTTGCTTCCTCGGATTCGAATTCCGGCATTTGGGGACCGCGGACGGACGTTTTACGAGGCTTGCTTGAGAGACGAGCTGGTCGAGAACTGAAAGAACGTCCGGAACTGCTGGAGTAGGAGCGTTTCTGACCGCGGGCGGAGGAAGGACGGCTTGACGCTTTTTTGCTGCCGGGGCGTCCTGAACGGCTGGAACTGGAACCGGGGCGCGAGGACGATTTACCGAAAGCGGCTCTGCTGGCGGCGCGTCCGCCGGTTTTTCCAATCGGTTTTTGGCGATTATTGCGGGAATGGCTGTTTTGACCTGAATTTCTGCGCTGAGGCATGGTAGTATATCTTTCTGAGGGTGGTTTATTATACGGTTGAATCGAACTTATGGGCAACAGTTGTTAGGATAACAGTAGGGATAACAGTTGCTCGGATAACCGTTGGAATAACTGCGGGAATAACCGTTGGAATAACTGTATGGAACGCGAAGCGAGCTTTTATCGCGCGCGGGGTCTTGATAGTCTGCCGGACGGAAGTCGGGAATCCCGGGACCGATGTTGGGGTCTGGGAAGGGGTCAAATTTGGAATACAACTGACGCTGGTATTGAACCGTGCCGTGCGGCTGATCCAGTCTCGGATAGGCGAAATACGGCGATTGACAGCAGCCGGAAATGACGACGGCTATGAGCAACGCAGCAGAAAGGAATGTAAATTTTTTCATGTTTTATACGCTGGCGGCTTAAAAACGGGGTTACGATGACGTTTTCTGGCGCCAGAAGCGTTCTAGGGCATGCAATAGTCTAAAACG
>JAZUMX010000152.1:0-6843 GCA_045603865.1 Thermoguttaceae bacterium | reverse complement strand
CGCCACGCCCGCCTGGCTGACGATGACCGATTCGCTGGAAACCATCTTCCAGTACGGGCAGGAAACCATTACAGATCAAATACTTAAAACCCGCCGGTATTTAATCGAACAGCTTCAGCAGTTCCCCGTCAAATTTAAAACAGATATTTCTAAAGAAAATGACTTTCTTCACGGTTCCGGTATAATTTTCTTTAGAATTCCTTCTTTTGGAGAAGAAAATCTCGCACTTATTGCAAAAAATTTCGTAGAAAAAGGAGTAGAATTGACGGTGCGAAACGGAGGATTCCGGGTTTCCGTTCATGGATTTAATAACGAGTCAGACGTTGACCAACTCATTGACGCGTTACAACAGTCATTTTTATAATATGCAGCAATCGCCCAAAGTTTTTGGCTGGAAATGGCCGGTGTTTTTTATTGTCGTAGCGGCTGAACTGTACACAATGTACAGGTTCATGCAGGCTTACAACAGTTTGATTCTGCTGGCTTTGATTTTGGGTTCGATTGTTCTGGGTATTATACTCATGCGTTGGGAAGGCTCTATTTGCTGGAAGCGCATTCTCTACATGGAACGGCACAACATCTCGTCAACCGACGAAATGCGAGACGGCGTTCTGATTTTGTTCGCCGGCATCCTGATGATCATTCCAGGGCTGATAACGGACGTTATAGGTCTGTTTTTGTTTTTACCGCCAATTCGATGGATTGTTCGCAAACTGTTTTTGCAGAATTTGTTTTTTGAAATTCCAGCTGGTATGGAATCGCAGTTTCGAATGCACATGTTTACAACCGCATCTTCGGACGACCATAGTCAAAACGATTCCAATTACAATTCAGAAGACAGTTCTCAGGACTGTTATTCCGAATCAGGCGAAAGTCATTTCAATCAAAAATCGGATGTCCAGATAATCGACATCACAGCAACGGATCCTAATGAATCCGCCGCCTCAGAAAGTGAGAACAGGGAAAGAAAAGAATTGCCAGACAATAAACAGGGTTAAGACGATTACCCTTTTTAATTTTATCTTTCATTTCCCCTAACTTCCAACTTTCTCCCCAATCGCCCTTGATTTTTTAGCAAAAAGTGGTATTATAGAGAAAGTCGTTTTTGCTGTTGACAATCAAATTCCTTAAAAAATGGAATTCAAACTGAATTTGTTTGACAGCTCAGTTTATACATATTGTTGCCTTATTGCAGCATTTCACCTTAACCTTGAATAATTATGAGTCATTTCAACACGCGTACCCTGTTGAGCGTAATTTCTTCGCTTGCAGTCGTCTTTTTCTGTGCAGCTTCCACATCTTACGGCGAAGAAGGGCTTCGCAACCCCAACGCAACAGATAAACAAATCGCCAGAATAATTGACATTCTCATGCCGCACGAGCATCTGTCCCAAAAGAAGATTGATGTGGAATACTCCGAACGTTGGCTGGACAATTTCATCAAAACGCTGGACTACCAAAAGGCGTATTTTCTCAAGTCAGATATTGACGCTTTCAAAAAACAGGTTCCCAACATGCCCGAATGGCTGTCAAAAGGCGATATCCGTTTCGCGTACGTTATTTTCAAGACGTATCTTATTCGTCTTGACGAACGCATGCAGCAAGCTCAGGAACTGCTCCAACAGCCGATTGACTTCACAATTGACGAAACCATCTGTCTGGATCGCGATAAGCTTGACTTCCCCAAAACCTCTGCTGAAGCCATGGAACGCTGGCGCAAAAGAGTCAAGTACGATCTTCTCATTTTGAAAGTTGACGACAAAGAAGGTCAGGAAGCCATCGACAAACTGTCTCGCCGATACAAGAGCTTCCAGAAGCGCATGCACCAAACGGACTCCAACGAACTGTTGGAAATGTATCTTACTGCGATGACGACTTCGTTTGACCCGCATACAACGTACATGTCCGCCAGCACTCTGGAAAACTTTGAAATCAACATGCGTCTGGAGCTGGAAGGCATCGGCGCGACGTTGGGTTCTGAAGACGGCTATACGATTATCAAGCACCTCGTTCCCGGCGGAGCGGCTGAAAAAGAAGGCTCGCTCAAGGTTGAAGACAAAATCATCGGCGTTGGTCAGGGCGCAGACGGCCCGTTTGAAGACGTTGTCGATATGAAGCTCGACGACGTCGTCAAAAAGGTTCGCGGTAAAGCCAACACGGTTGTTCGTCTGGAAGTTTTGCCGGCAGACGGCGGAAAAACCAAAGACATCAAAATCGTCCGCGCCAAAATTGAACTGAAAGACTCTGCCGCTAAAGGCAAAATTTTTGAAGCGGGAACCAAACCCGATGGAACGCCCTATAAAATCGGCGTTATCGATTTGCCCAGCTTCTATGCTGACATGAGCGGCATGCGTAACGGCAAAACCGAATACCGCAGCACCACCCGCGACATGAAACGCATTTTAGACGACTTCAACGCTCAGGGCTGCCACGCCTGCATCGTTGACCTTCGCGCCAACGGCGGCGGATCGCTTCCGGAATCCATCAACACAACCGGTTTGTTTATCAAGACCGGTCCGGTTGTTCAGGTTAAAGGACCCAATCGAAGATCGTCCAGTTCGATAACCGAGGAAAACTTCAAAATTGAATGTTATTCAGACCACGATTCAGACGTAACCTGGGACAAACCGTTGGTGGTTTTGATCAGCAAGTTTTCCGCCTCCGCCAGCGAAATTTTTGCCGGCGCGATTCAGGACTACGGCCGCGGCTTGATTGTCGGCGACCATTCCACTCACGGAAAAGGCACCGTTCAAAGCCTTTTGCCGCTGGGCGAAGCTTTGTTCTCCTTCGGAGCGGCTCCGAAGATGGGCGCGTTGAAAGTTACCATTCAGCAGTTCTATCGACCGGACGGAGACTCCACGCAAAACCGCGGCGTTCTGGCTGACGTTGAACTTCCGTCGATTACAACTCACATGGACGTTGGCGAGTCCGACCTCGACTACGCTCTGGCGTTTGATCAGGTTCCCGCTCAAGTCTATCAGAAATTCAACCTCGTATCGCCCGCTGTTGTCAAATACCTCAAACAGGCGTATGCCCTTCGCTGCGCTCAGAGTGAAGAATTCCAAAAGACCAAGCGAAAAATCGAGTGTTATTTGAAAAACAAGGACAAGTCCAATATCACGCTTAACGAAAAGAAGTTTTTCGAGGAACGCGCTGAGCTTATTCCGGAAGAGGAAGAGAAAAAGCAGCTCGAGGACACGATTAAACAGGACGGAACCGATATTGAAGAAACTCCGTATCTGCGAGAAGCTCTCGACATTACCGCAGATTACGTCAAGGCGCTTCAGGTCGGCGTAGCGAACATGCCCAACCCGGCGACCATTAAAGTTCAGCCGGCTCCGGAAAAGACCAACGTCCCGGCTCCGCAGCCTGCCGCCGCCCTGTAATCGGATTGTTTAACCCCTCTAAATTGTCATAAAACCGCCCCGTTTTTACGAGCGCGGTTTTATGCGATTAATAGCAATAAATCATGGAAGACTCTGTTACAATCATTGCCGCTATTGACGTCGGTTCCAATTCGATTCGCATGACGCTGGCGCAAGTCGAATCGACGGGAAAGTTTGAAACAATCGGTCAGTACAACAAATCCGTTCGACTTGGTCAGGATACGTTCTGTACAGACAGAATCAGCAACGATTCCATGCGGACTGCCGTCGCCATTTTTCGGGACTACAATAAAATCCTCGAAAAATACAAGGTTCAAAACGTTCGCTGCGTTGCAACGTCCGCTGTTCGCGAGGCAATTAATGCCGACGTCTTTCAGGACAGAATCTATAACGCCTGCGGAATTCAGGTAGAAATTCTTGACCCGTCGGAAGAAAGCCATTTGATTCTTTCTGCGGTCAGCAATTCTCTGTCCGACAAATCGAAGCTGGAAAAAGGGCGAGTTCTTCTTGTCGAAGCCGGCGGGGGAAACACGCTCCTGACGGTTCTGCAAAACGGAAAGCTGGTCAACGCGGTTTCCGTTAATACAGGAACAGTTCGTTTGCGAGAGCAATATCAAAGCGTTGAAATGCTGCCCAAGCAGTATCTTCAACGGCTTGAGGCGCATATCGACACGGTTATGTTTACGTCAATTAACGCCCTTCATCTGGGTTCGATTGACCGTATAATCGCAGTTTCCGGCGGCTCTTCAAGATCCATTTCTCAATTGGTTGTCGGCGGCGAAGCGGCTCAGCCATTGGAAGAACTGGAAGCCAAAAGCATCGAAACGTTTGTTGAGCGTTTTTCTGACAAAAGCGAACTGGAACTCAGCCGGGATTATCAGATTCCCTTTGAAGAAGCGCAAAGAATCATCCCTGCCTGCGCCATTTTCCGCTATCTTCTTCGTCAAACCAAGCTGAAAAAGATGCACCTTTGCGCGGCAAAGATGATTGACGGTCTGGTTAAGAATCAGGCTCTGAACATAGCTGGTATAGAAGATAAATCCTGGGCGGCGGGAGTTATAGATTCCGCTCGCGCTTTGGGCGAAAAATTCCTGGTTGACCTGGACTACAGCTCTCGATTGGCGGACTGCGCCGTCAACCTGTTTGACTTGTTTAAAGATCTCTCAGGGCTGACGCCGCGGCATCGACTTATGCTCTACGCCGCCGGACTGCTTCACGAAGCGGGATACTTTCTCGCCGCCAGAGCGCATCACAAGCATACGTATTATCTTATCGCCAATTCAGATATTTTCGGATTAAGCCGTCTGGATATAGACATCGTCGCTCAAACGGCGCGATATTACCGCAAATCCCCGCCCAAGCCGACCCATGAGTATTACATGGCTCTGCCGCGGGAACAGCGCGCGATCGTTTCAAAGCTGTCGGCGTTTTTACGCGTTGCAGACGCCCTCATGCAGGGCGTTGGGGCAGATCTTTCCGGAATTGAACTCGTCCGAGCGCAGGATAATTTAATAGTCCTTTGCTCTCCTGGCGTAGACCCCGTTTTGATGAAAAAGCTGCTGTCTGTCCAGGGGCGTCTGTTCGAAGACCTTTACGGCGTCAACATCGTTCCGGAAGAGAAATAGTGTTGCGCTTTTCCGATATGTCAGCGTCTGAGAAGCTGTTAGCTATTAGCCACTAGTCATTAGCTTTGTTACTTGTAGTTCTTAGCGTAAACCGTTAAAGCTGGAAGCTAAAAAAACAAAGCTAGAGGCTAGCAGCTAGAGGCTAGAAGCTGTTTCCCAACAAAAAACCCACGCCTAAAGGCGTGGGCTGCGTTGTAATATTAGCTAAGCGTTATTCCTTAAACGTATCCGCCGGAATGGACTGTGCGTCTTTGTAATTGCACAGACAGTAAAACAGGAAGGGATCAACGCCGTAACTGACAGAACGAACAGCGCCGTCTGCCATGCAGAAGTTGATAGAGTCTCCGTGCGGAGAACCCCATCGGGACGGGGACGTGTACCCGGCTTTATCCTGAATGGGAATCCAGTAGTTTTTACTCAAATTCTGTCGAGTAAAATAAGCTTTAGCAACGTTAATTCGAGCTTCCGTATAGTTCAAATCGCCGTTACCCATACTGAGCAGTTTTTCGTCTGACCCGCCCCAGCGAATTGTGTCACGGTCGTACCCCTGATCCCAGCCCTGGTCGTCGTCGCTGGCGGCTCCGGTATAGTATTCGTCCGGATTGACGTGTCGTTCGCCAATCATAATTGTATTGGACGCGCCGTCCTGTTCGGAAATAGCGTGAGTCGTCTGTCCGGCTCCGGCGCAGAAACAGCCGGTTGTGTCGGTGATAGTATTCCACTTGTCTTTCCAGAAATTTCGCAAAGCAACTACCGTTGTCTTATTGCCGGCGCGGGCGTATTGATGCAATTCGTCCCAACCGCTGGCGGTGCCGGCAACGTCAGGATCCGCTCGCGTGCCAGCGTTGCCCGCATAGTCCGTTCGGGCGTTTTCGCTGATGCCGAACGATTTAAGAGGTTTTAATCCTTGATCCGGCAGCTGCATGGTTGAGTCGCCAGGAGAGAACGGGTATCGAATCGGCTTGCGTTTTGACGGGCAATGGAATTCCGGAACCGGGGTCATGCAGCGTTCCGGTCCAGGCATGTCGTGCAGAGTGCGGTTGTCTATGTAGGGCAAAACGTTATACAGCCAGCCGCCGGGCTGCAATTCTCTAAATCCACGAGACGGAGCCCCGGCAAAATGCCATCCCCAGCCGCCGGTCGGAAGAGTAAGCTGTTCTGCATTATGAGTCATACAACCTTTCCCCAGCTGGTTCAGATGGTTTTTACATTGCAAAATGCGAGCTGACTCTCGCGCTGCGTTGAGCGCCGGCAAAGACAAACCCATGATTATGCCGATAATCGTAATCACAACCAAAAGTTCAACAAGCGTAAAGGCGCGTTTATAAATTCTCATGGATTCCTCCTCTAAAGCTATAAATGACAATAGCGCATTTAATAACTGCTTTTCGCCAATTTTTTTAACTTGACGTCGAGTGATGAGTTAATGAACTGGGATTAAATATCGTATAGAAAACGAAAAAAGAATTTCGTTTTCTATACTGTGTTAAATTTATTTAAAGGTATCTGCCGGAATTGCCTGTCCATCGCAATGCGAGCAAAGGCAATAGAAAATAAACGGGTCGATACCGTAACTGACTGAAATAACGGACGAGTCAACCATACAAAAGTTGATCGAGTCGCCATGCGGCGACCCCCATCGGGACGGCGACGTATACCCGGCTTTGTCCTGAATGGGAATCCAATGGTTGTTACTCAAATTTTGACGCGTGTAATACGCCTTGATTTTTGCAATAATCTCAGGCGTATAGTTCAAATCTCCCATCGCCATTCCAAACAGGGATTTGTCAGCGCCGCCCCAACGAGTGGTGTCGCGGTCGTACCCCTGATCC
>JAZUMX010000151.1:0-1658 GCA_045603865.1 Thermoguttaceae bacterium | reverse complement strand
ATTTTATCCGCGATCCAGAAAGGTTTTCGACTGCGTCATTGTCTTTAAGCGGGGCTTGCTTCCTTTGGCGGCAGGGGACTGCCGCGATCCGGACTCAACCACGTGCATACGCGATAAAAAGGGCGAACCGCTTCGCGGTTCAATGCGTAATTCCGCTCCCGATGGTCGCTCCATTACCGCCTTTCATCGATTGTGGGTCATTTAGACGACAAAATAACCGTCGCGTTTTCCGGGAATTCGTAGTACATGGCTCTGCCGTCTTTGAATCGGACGATAATCTTGAGCGTCTTTTTGACGTTGTTAATCGGGTCGCCGCCAAAGACGTCGTTGTATCTGCCAAGTACGCCGACGCGTTTGCCGCCAAGGAGTTCTTTGAGCTTGTCTGTAACGTCGACGTATTTGCCTTGAGCGCCGTAGACTGCGCTGAGGATTTCGCCGTCAAACGGTTCTGAAGCAAACAATTTCAGCGGAACGCCTGCGACCTTTTCGGAGTCGCCGTCCTGACGAATGTCGAATCGATTGATAACCGGAGCGGTTGCAACGCGCGGACGCACCGGCGGGATGTTCTCGATGCTGTAGGACGCCGGGTCGTACATCTGACGAATCTCTTCGTCTCCCAGATACGGGCCGTTGCAGTCCACCCAGGCGATAAGACGTTCGCGATCGACGCCTGTTACTTTGACGCCGTGATGTTCGCCGGAGCACGCATTGTGAATCAGTCGGCTGACCGGGCTGAATGCGGAGTACGGCGGCAAGGTCGCGAGGTTGGCGGGGTCGTTTTTGTTATACCCTTCAACGATAAACAGACCAGCAATGTTCTTGGGAACGTTATGTTCGTCTCTCTGCTTTACGCCGCCCCATGGGCAGGCGCCGGTTACCATCGTATAGTAAGGTTCGCAGAACGGGCTGACGTCTCCCGGACGCGACAAGACGTTGTTTCTCCACGGGTGAGTGGACGGACGACAAATCATGTTGAGCGTTTCATACGCCTTGGTGTTGGGCTTTTGGTGACATTCAGCGCAGTACTTGTCCAGAACGGGCTGAACGAATCGCATGTACGAAATGGACTCTTCCGCTCCCCAGCTGGGCGGGGTGAGCTTCTGCGGGCCTTTCTTCATCGCCATGTTCATGCCTTTGCTGGGCGTGTTGCCTTTGGTCGCCAGATTGGACTCGTGACAGCCAAAGCAGCCGCGGGTTTCGCCTGGCATGACGTTGGCAAACGATCGCATGACGTGAATCGCCATCCCGTTCTCGTCCAGCATCTCAAAGTAGACGGACTTTCCAGCGGGGAGTTCAAAGTAAATGCTTCCGTCTGGCTCGATTGGGACGGTTCCCAAAATGCGCTTTACGCCTTCTGCCTGGAAGACGGAAACGGCGGGACCGTCGTGCTGAACGGTTTTGTGCCACGTCGTATAGGTTTTCGGATCCATGTGGACGACGCGAATCGCCTTGCCTTTTTCTTTCAGGATTTCCGGGGCGTTGTCAAAGACGTTGTTGGAGTACAAATATCCCGGTTTGGGCTGTTCGCCAGAACCAATCTTGGGCCAGTCGACTTTATCCGGGATTTCCGTCGGCACGGGTCGCGGCTTGAACGGCATGGCGTACCACGCATTGGCGTTGTCGGCGGCGTAAATAAGTTCCTTGTTTCCGTAGACGTC
>JAZUMX010000150.1:0-2781 GCA_045603865.1 Thermoguttaceae bacterium | reverse complement strand
TCCGATTGGCGAGTGGAAAACATGGAATCCGCATTGCTTTCCGTCGGCGACATCCCGTTGATTGTTCAGCGCGTTACGACAAACGGCGTCAGCGTCGTTCGTCTGCGATTCGTTCCAGAACTGTCCAATTTGATTCAAAGCCCCAATTTCCCGATTTTTATTTACAACGTTCTCAAACAGAGCGCAGAGACCATTCCCGGTTTGCAGACAAGTTCCTTGTCAGCAGGCGAGGCTCTGGTTTTCCATTCTCAACGAAGCGCTTCAGAACCGTTGGAAATACTATCCCCGGACGGCAAAAAAATTTCCGTTCCATTTCGGTTCGGTCAGGCGGTTTTCCTGCCGTATGAAACAGGCGCGTATAAAATCACATCTAAAGAGAAAACGTATCAAGCTTCCGTTAACGCGCTAAATCGAAACGAGTCGGACCTGCTTTCTCTGGAATCCGGAGAATGGGGCGCTCAATATTCAGCAGAGCAAAAAGAACGCCAATTTGCATCGCTTCGCGTCCCGCTGCTTTTGCTGGCGTTGGCGCTGGCGGTTATTCATCAGATTTTGGCGCGAAGAAGCAATTGATCAAAGATTAAAATGAAACAAAAAACGCTCGGCGGTATTGCGTCGAGCGTTTTAGATTCTCTATTAATATTCGATTCTCGAAAGCGTCAGTTCCAGTTCGGTTCAGACTCCTGACGTTCCAGTTCGGCATCGCCTGACGAGAGTTCCAATGTAACAGGAACTTCTGTTTTCATGCCGTCGCGAATAACGCCGACCTTAACGACGTCTCCGGGTTTGTGAGATTCGATAATCGTCAGGAAGTCGTCAGCGCCGTGAACCGGTTTGCCGTCAACGGAGAAAATAATATCAGCGGCGGAACGGTCAAGCGTTTTGAAGTTGCCAACCATATTCCCAACGCGTCGTCTTTGGACGACAATCTTCGGACCACGAAGCCCGGCTTTTGCGGCAGGTCCGTCGTCTTCCATTTGAATGATAAGCAGTCCCTTGTCCGTTTGAAGGGCTTTATTGATTCCAATTGTCGGAACGATGATTTTTCCGTGTTTGATTAACTGCGTTACAACGCGGGAAATCGTATTGGAAGGAACCGCAAAGCCGACGCCGGCGCTCTGCCCCGTCTTGCTGGCGATGGCGGTGTTCATTCCGACCATGTATCCGCGCGAGTCCATCAGCGGTCCGCCGGAGTTGCCCGGGTTGATAGCCGCGTCAATCTGAATTACCTGCTTGATTAAACGAGCCTCTACTCGGCTGGGAAGCGTTCGGTTCAAGCTGGAAATAATTCCGACGGTAAGCGTTCGTTCCAGACCAAACGGGTTGCCAATGGCAAAGATGCGCTGTCCAACCCGCAGTTCCGCCGAGTTCCCCAGCGTTACCGGGAAAAGCTCATCCGGTTTGGCGCCAATTTGAATTACGGCAATGTCGTTTGACGGGTCTACGCCTTTTACAAGCGCGGAATACGTCTTTCCGTTAAACAGCGTAACAGTAATTTCCCTTGCTCCGAAAATGACGTGAAAGTTCGTTAGAATGTACCCGTCTTTAGACAGCACCGCGCCGCTGCCTTCGCCTTCAGCCAGCGTTTCAGAGAAATACCAGTCTTGACGAACGCTGCGAGTGTTGATGTTGACAACGCTGCGGTTGGAATTTTCGTAAACGCGGATATTGACCAGTTCTTCCGGCGTGTATCTGCCCGGCTGAGAATTGAGCGCTATCGGCGGGGCGGAAGGAAGAATGTCTTTTCGAGCGGGATCGATCGGATTAGAATTCTGCGTTCGAACTGAATCGGACTCAACGGCGGCAGACGCGACTGGCAGCGATTTGCTGCGCGTTTGAGCGCACATCGTTCCATTGAGAAGCGAAAGAGCTATCATACCCAGCGCCGCTCCCAAAATAAGGTAAACTCCACCCAAAAAAACCTGCTTTGACATTCTCAACTCCACAAAATAGAATATAAAAAACAACGTCAACGGGAATGACCATTTTCATCAGGTCATTCCTCGAAAACGCATCGTCCAAAAGACGTTATTCTTCAGTTACAGTAACTTCGTCCATCGTATCGCCCTGTTGAATGGCGTCAACGACGTCTTGTCCTTCCAGAACGTGTCCGAAAACGGAATGATGCCCGTCCAGCCAGGGCGTGGCAACGTGAGTAATAAAGAACTGAGATCCGTTCGTGTTCGGTCCCGCGTTCGCCATGCTCAACACGCCCGGTCCGTCATGACGAAGATCCGGATGGAATTCGTCGTCAAACTTGTATCCAGGACCGCCGCAGCCGGTTCCAGTCGGGTCGCCGCCCTGAATCATGAAGTTTTCAATTACGCGATGGAACTTCAGACCGTTATAAAATCCTTTGTTGGCAAGGGTTTCAAAGTTCTTCACCGTTCGAGGCGCCAGTTTGTCGTGCAATTCGATGCGAATAACGCCCTTTTTTGTTTTAATTGTCGCTACTTTCATAAAATTATTTCTGTCTAATGTAAAAAAATCGAGGGGAGCGCAATCGCCCCCTCACTTATATATACGTTTTAAATCAAAAAAAGTTCAGAGTGGCAAGAAAAGGAGCTATTAGCTTCTAGCCCCTAGCCGCTAGCTTGTTGATTAAGTCGGAGGCCAAGCGGTCTTAGGAAGACAAACACTTAGCTCCAACTCCTTGGCTCACAGAACGACATGGCTACGATCCGACTTCCTCACTTATATATACGTTTTAAATCAAAAAAAGTTCAGAGTGGCAAGAAAAGGAGCTATTAGCTTCTAGCCCCTAGCCGCTAGCTTGTTGAT
>JAZUMX010000149.1:0-3904 GCA_045603865.1 Thermoguttaceae bacterium | reverse complement strand
AGCTGTCCCGGGACTACGAGCTGCTTATTTCTCTGGAATCGCCGGTTCCGCTGTTCAATCACGGCAAATGCGGAGCGTGGATTCCGCCGTTCCCCTCAGCCGTCAAACCGCAAGCGGCAACCAGCGCGACGGGCTTTTTCTCGAAACTGAAACAGAGCTGGTACAACCGTTTGGAATGGAACAGCCGGTTTACGAAATACCTCAATATTTTCGCGCCGTCCAAGTTCATGCAGGAATGGTTTTACAAACGATACCAACTCTGGTCAACCGTCCTGCCGCCGGAAATCGCGGCGCCCTGCGACGCTGTTACACCGGAAGATAAGAACAACGCAGTCTGTCTGCTGACGGATTCGGAAGAAACCAAGACCGCCCTTTCCAGCCAGTTCGACATACTTGTTAAGAACACCGGGATTGAGACAACGCTGACGTTCGTCGATTCCTCTGACCCGTTCGAAAGCGTCATTGCCGCGATCAACGCCAGCGCTCTGTTTTGGGACGCAACAGGATTCGGAACAGACAACCCGGAACGCGCCGGAGCGTTCCCGTTTTATTCCGCCTACGCGATGTCGCTGGGAACCGTCCCGATAACGTTCTGCGCCGGCGCGGCGCCGGAGACGGTTCTGCATCAGCAATCCGGCGTTATCTGGCAAACCGTTCCCGAGGCGTTAAGCGCTGTCCTCGGCTTTTCCAAAGACAACGCCCTTCGTCTGGACTTCGCCGCACTGGCTCAAACCCGAGCGCAATACTTCTCGACGGAATTGTTCCAGAAGCGGCTAATATCGTCGTTAAAGCGTTGATTGGCGAGCCGGGGTGCGTAAGCCCCCGGAACATTGGGCGCGAAGCGCCCAACAAAAATCATGTAATAAAAATTGAATATAAGTAACGCGAACGATTGGAGCTATCCAATTCGATACGTTGTAGTACGCAATTCGCGCCAATTGGAACTATATCAGGTTATTGACAGTATTTTCACCGGCGGCTTACGCACCCCGGCTCGCCTTTAACCACTTCCACAAAGACGCCTTCGCCGGACGCGAGTACCAAATGATATTTGCCGTCTTTGTCCGGGGTTAGTTCCGTTCGGACGCCTCGTTGCCAGGAGACAGGCCGGTATCCGTCTGGCAGTTTGAAATCGACATACGCTCTTTGGACGTATTCCAAATCCGTCATGTTGACGACCGTAAACGCGTAACCGTCTTCCTTCTCAAAGCAGCCAACCAGCAGCGGGACATAATAGTTGCCTTTGATTTCTTTCAGTCCTTTGAAGTCCGTTACCGGATTGGACATCTTCAGATATGGATTATCTAATGGAATTGGGTTGACCGTAAACGCGCCCAGGTTTTTGTACTGAACATACGCGTCAGAAATTTGTTTGATTTCCTTGAATACAGTCGCGGCGTCGTACCAGGCGTTGGTTCGTTTGCCGTCGATTGTCAGCAGTGAAGGAAATTCCGGCTTGTATCCGACGTACGTCCAGCACAGCAGTCCTTTGCAGCCAAACGACAAGAGCGTGTACGCCTGCCAGCGGAACTCGGCTTCCGTCGGCGTGCGCTTGGACGGAATCCAGGCAAACGTTTGCAGACAGCACCAGAATTCCTTGTTATGCTCCCGGGCGGAACGGGCGATAATGTTAATCGACTCGATATACTCTGAATACGTTACACGCTTTCCGTTGCACCAATTGAGCGGGTAAATATCCGTACAGATATAGTTGACGTTGAACTTCTCACAGAAGGAATCGCAGTACTTTTTGAACAAGTCCGGGTCGGAATCGTAGTACTCGATTGCCGCCGCGCCGGCTCCGTATTTGAGCTGAGCCGCGTTGGCGTACATGGGCAGCAGATTTATATACGGAACCTTGCCGGTCTGCTCGACGTATTTGTTACAAATCGCCGCCAGACGGTCGAAATCGTCCGTTCCCGGCTCGTCTGTTACGTACGTTCCAGCAAAGCAGGGACGATCAAAATACTCCGCCGTCTGCCAGGCGGGATTTGTATACGCACCGTCGCCCAAAATCAGTTCGACGCTGAACAAGTCGCAATAGTCAAGCAAGCGCCGGGTTTTCTCGTCGCTCCCGCCGACGGAATGGGCGATCATCCAGTCAAATCCACACTGACGATACCTTAGAATAAAATTCTTGTCAAAGACAGCGTCCGTTAAATTGACCCACGCCCCAATTTTGATTCTGTCACGAGTAATAAATTCGTTTGAAAACGGAGTTTTGTACAACGTCCCAAAGAATCTTTCAATCGTCATCGTTATTCTCTCTGCTGCGAATAATCGATTATACGGAACATCCGAGGAGTCCAGTTCAATGTCATACTCTTTTAACGTGTTACAAATTTGAATCCATTGTTCCTTTGAAATTTTTCCCAATGGATCAAACTTCATCGGCTCGTCCGAATTCGGCGGCGTCATTAAACCGCGAGCCAAAACGAAGCGAACGCATTTAAAAATGTCGACGTCCCATTTTAATGGGTCCACGTCCTCAAGATCAATTAACTTGCATTCCCGATGTTCAATCGTATACTTCCCCGGCTTTCGGGCGACAAACCACGTAAAGCCGCGGCTGTTAGTTTGACATACGGGAACGACTTCCGGCTTTCCGCCGTCTTTGGGCGTAAAGACGACAACCAGCTCTTCAGAATATTTGGTTTCCGGAATCGTATATGTACCCGCATCAGGGAGCATATATTCGGCTTTGTTATACCCGTCCGACAGACATCCGCCGGGAACGAAAACCTTCTGCAGCGGCGCGCGAAAGACGGAGTCCTCGGAATAGTCCGGGGCGTCGACGGCAGCGCTCAGAAACGCCTCCGCCGCCTCTTTGGTCGGGAAGAATCCCATTCGCGACAGCTGCAAGATGTCGCCGGGCGTTGACGGGTTGGTCGGGTCGAATCGCGCGCCGGTTATCTTCCCTGACCACTGTTTATGGGAGTACGTTCGCATATCGACAACGCAGTTTCGCCACGTATTGTCCGGCTCGACGGCGATGGGGCTGTAGCTTTTATCCGACAGCGACGTCAGCGTATCGGTCGTAAAGAACAGCCCCGCCTGACGATGAGCCGACTTGTACTTGTAACGGAACGCGAAGAACGGATACGCCTGAGCGTCAAACGCGTTTTTCGAACTGACCGGCAGCGTTATCGTGCAATCCGTCCCGATGGGAACGAACCGCGTCAGCTTCGTCTCACGCAAGACGTTCCCCTGTCCGACAGACATCAGAGAAGTATCGTCTCCGCCGTTGAATATCCAACTGGGGTTAGGCTGCGCCGCAGTCGGTTCACCAGAAAAAGCCGCGTTACATCCAATAAACGCCAGAACGATAATTGAAAGGATTCGTTTCATGATAAATCTCCTATTGTTATGTGTTATCCAAGCGTTTTGGTTCGCCTGTCGGCGAACTGCGTAATTCCGTTCGCTCCGCTCACTCCATTACCGCCTTTCATTCCTCTACTATCTCGCGGTTTTTGACGGGTCGGTCCAACCTCACCCTCATCAGATTATCCGCAATGACATTGTCGTCTTTACTGAGTCCTTTGCGAATAACGCGCATGTTGTCGCTTTGAAGGGGTCCGAGCTGGACGATTTGCATCTTCGGCATTCCGTCTTCTCCGACGACGTAAACGAACCGTTCAGACTGGTTTGTTCCGAGGCAGTCTTCCGGTACGAGCAAGGCGTCGTAGGGGTCTGTTACGCCCACGCGGACGTGAACGGTCATGCCGGGCTGAAACTGTCGTTCGCCGCTGAGCAGTTTCGGATTTTCGCAGACCGCGCGAACCAGCCGGGCGCCGGTTGAGCGATCCAGAATCGGGGCGTGGTAGTCGACTTTTGCTTTATGCGGGAACCCGGTTTCGTCGGAAAGACGAAATTCGACCGCGTTGTCCAGGTCGGCGTCCGGGTT
>JAZUMX010000148.1:0-1516 GCA_045603865.1 Thermoguttaceae bacterium | reverse complement strand
CTTGCCCCCAAAGACGGGAGCAAGAGAAAAAGTGTATTTGACGATGTTCTTTTTGGTTTGTTTCCTGTTCCGTGGGTTAAAACCCACGGCTATTAAAAGTGAAACGCTAACCCGGTTCTATGCGGGCGACGCCCGCCAACTTGAAAAAACTTTCGGTCGCCAGCAAGCTGGCTCCCTTTTAGGGAAGTTTTTTCAAGTTTAATTAAAGAAGGGAAAACCTTTTTTGAAAAAAAGGTTCTTCCCCTCAAACTCCCCTTTCCAAAAAACTTTAGTAAGGGGAGAATATTAAGTAAGAACGTCGTTAACCAATCGGCGAAAATCCGTCTAATCCGTCAAATCCGTGTACGGACTGACCTGCACATAACCTTTGCAGAGCGCTTGCGTAATTACGCATTACGCATTACGAATTACGCATTATTATATCCCCGACCCAAACTCGTCGTCCTGGCTGGACGGCGTGCGCTGTTTGGACGTCCGCGTCAGGTGTGACAGCGGGCGGGATTCTTCGCGGCTGTCAACGCGTCGGGAAACGCCGTTGGATTCCTGATAGCGGTTGTCCTGTCGGCGAGAGTCTTGACGGCGATTGTCGGATCGCTGGTCTGGCTGACGGCGGAAATGGGGACCGTCGAAGGGGCTGTCGTCAAAGTCGTCGTATCGGCAGACGTAGCCCGGCTGTTGAGCCAGAATGAGTTCCTGTTCGTAGGCGAGAAGAACGGCGCGCTGAATTTTGTCTCGACATTCCGCGTTGATCGGGTGGGCGATGTCCGCATAGAGTTTGGATCGTCCGGACTCGTCGCGAGCGGGTTCAAAGAAATACAGCGGAGAGCCGCACTGATTGCAGAACGAGGCGCGCAGCGGGTTCTTCCCCTGGCAGCGTGGACAGCGCATCATGATCTTTCGGCTAGGCATGGCGACAAACGGGCCGGCGGGACCGTCGATGAGCTTCAAGTCGCGAATGACGAAACAGTTATCGAACGTTATACTGCAAAAAGCCTTCAACCGCTCTACGGGTTCATCGATGAGTTTGATGCGAACTTCTGTAATTTCCACGTTGTAATCTCCTTGGCGCGTTACATTAAAAGTTTTGACCGGACGACCAGTCTCCATCCTTGGGACTTTAGCGATTCCGCCGCCTTGTCGGCGTCGGCGTGCGATTCGGATATTCCAAAATAGCAGGAACCGCTGCCGCAAAGGCAGCCGCCAGCGGCTCCGGATTGCATAACGTCGTTACGACATTTATTTACCCACGGGGTAATCTGAGCGGCGAATTCTTCCAGCCGGTTAAAAACGAGTTTATTAAACGTCTGCCAGTCGCCGGACGTCATGGCGCAGAGAATTCCCTCGGCGCTTTTTGGCGTTTGCGGAACTCGGCAGCGGCGGTAAACCTCTGGGGTGGAAATGCCCGTCGGCGGACGAATAACCACAATCGGCAGCGACGCCCCAACGGGTTTCGGCTCGATTATTTCCCCTCGACCGGTTCCGACAGACGCGCCATCGACGAAAAACATCGGGACGT
>JAZUMX010000147.1:0-4065 GCA_045603865.1 Thermoguttaceae bacterium | reverse complement strand
TGGCTCACAGAACGACATGGCTACGATCCGACTTACCGGGAACCGGACAAAAGCGGGAAAGCCATGTCCGAGCCGAAAACAATCGTCGTTCGTCTCAGCGGCGTTCACAGCGAAACGGAACTGATGGAAAAGGTTTCGCCTAAAAAGAAGTTCGACCTTTCCAAGCTCCCGCCCAACCTGCCGCCGGAACAGAGAAAGAAAATCGAAGAGCAGATTAAAAAGCAGGCGGAAGGACCCGTCTTGCCGGACGCCGTAAAAGCCGTTTACGAAAAGCGACCGGGATACGTCAATTACTACTATAATAAACTCGCCAAAGACAATACAATCAAGGCGTGGAAAAAGCCGGAAACGTCCAAACTGGCTGCTCTCAAAGGCGTCTTGGAAGACGGCGCGGCGTTTACCATGGCGTTTACAGCCGACGGACTAACCATAACCCTGCCGGAAACGACCATCAAAACGGCTTCCGCAACAGACTGGTCTGTTCAGTCAACGCCGGCAAACGCCGGGTTCCTCGCCCCTGCTCTGTATGCATGGTATAAAATGGTTACCGCAGACGACGAGTTCCTCAAAGGGCTGACGTACCTCGGACAGTTCCCGCTTACCGAAGACGGGAAAATGTACAACTGCCTCGTTTCCAGCTACGGCGGCGTCAAGACGGAATTCTATTTTGACGCTCAAACCGGCGACTTGGCGCAAATTGAACTCTTCGAACCAAACGCGCCCTCCGTTCCCTGGACGGTAACGTTCAGCGAATTCAAAGACAACTTCCCGACCGTAATCAAAGTTACATACTCCGGTTCAACCTACGGACTGTTCAAAGTCGGGAACTAACGATATGGAGCGCCGTATGGAGTGCGACGGCTCGACGTCGCTTTAATTAAATAAAAGCTGAGAAGTATATTAAAAGAATTTCGTGCCAACAACGTATGAACAATATCGATATTAAAACGAATATTTATTGTTCTTTGCGTTATTGGCACGAATTTAATTTATCGAGGTTCGCGACCGTACTGGTAATGAAAGCGGCGTCAAGCCGCCGCACTCCAAATTATCTTCTCCGCCAGTACAGCAGTCCAGCCGCGCCGAGAATCAGCAGCGCCCAGGTCGACGGTTCAGGGATGGCGTTGAAGTCTATCGATCCAGTCAGTTGAATAACCCCGCCATTCAACTCAATTCTGTAATCTTTGAAATAGGGAGCGACGCTCACCACGCTTAAAAACGCTTCATACGCGTCCGGCGTTGCCCCCGTTCCAGAAATCAGGTCAAGGGTAAACTCACCGTCAGGAGGAAGAGCGGATCCGTCAAGCAGGGTAAGGATAATTGTGGAATCCGGATTAATATCGACAGGTCCATTGACGACGAGCTGGTCAGAAGTCCAGACGTTATTTTCGTCATACCCAATTTCCATCAGCAGAGTTGCCCCGGAATCCAAAGAAAACGCGCTCATCTGCGGATCAACTTCAGTTCCGTTAATAGTCAGCGTTCCAATGGAGTTGCCCGGCGAGAGCGTTGCGCCATCGCCAATTTCCAAAGATCCCTTGTAATAGCCCTTGAAATCCAGTTCGCCAGCGTTGACGACAAAGGATTCAGAGGCAAATGCGCCTTCAGTCGGATTATAAATCTTCAAAACGCCGTTGCCGTTTTTGTAAATCTTTCCGGAACCGGAAACGGAATTGTCAAACCTTGCGTTACCTTCGTGATTGAGATTCAAAACGGCATTTTGAGCAATCGCGACTGCGCCCGTTCCCAGCGTTCCTGCGCCGCTCAGATTCACTTCGCCCTGAGCAATCGTCGTTCCGCCGGCGTATGTATTAGCATAAGTCAGTTCCAGCGTTCCCGCGCCGGCTTTAGTCAACGCGCCATCGCCGTGGATCTCGGCGCCGAGAATGAGATTAACGTCCTCGGCAAGGTCAAGCGTCCCGCCGTTTGTCTGCAATTCGATTTTACGATTGATCGCCTCGCCAAAGGATTCAGCAATCTGGATCGTTCCACCGTTGAAATGGATGTTTGTAGAACCGTAAGAGGAATATGTCAGCCCGCCCAAACTTGAGTTACCGGCTTCGGAATAGCCAAAGTTGTTGACTTTTAACGTTCCGCCAGTATTGACATAAACGTTGGCGTCGCTGATATAACCTCCCGTATAAACCGCTCCGTTTGTCAGATCCAAAACGCCGCCGTTAATGGTAATATTCTTTTTATACGGACTCTTTCCGGTCAGAACCAGTTCGCCAGCGCCAGCTTTGGTCATATTCGCGTCGGAACCGACATCAATAGAAGAGGAAATCGTCAATTTCGCCCCTCCAGCAACGTCGATCAAACCAGGGGAATCGCCTGAATCATAAGACGTTCCGCTGAGATTGCGGAATCGGAACCCTGCCGCTGTAATTTTGTTATCTGTTCCGCCGGTAACGTGAAAAGCGTTATCAAACAGAAAACTATATAAACCGTCTGTTCCGGCGCCTTCAGCAGCAATAATTCCGTTATTCATATAAATGGGATTATTTACTGTAATGTGCGTGCCTGCGGTATCGTTTTTGAACGTTCCGCCGTTTTGTAAAGTCATTTTCCCGATGCGTCCGCCTTTATAACCCAGAATATCTCCATGACCAGCAAGAACCGACGTTTCGCCGGTAACTGTAACGGGTTTGCTCGCAGCCAAAGTTCCGGTTCCGCCGCGAACCGTCAGTTCCAGCGTACCGTTATTAACCGTTGTTCCGCCAGTATACGTATTTTGGGCGGAAAGCGTCAATTTACCTGCGCCTTCTTTAACAAGCGAGCCGTTCCCGCTGACAACTTTACCCAATGTTGCCTCGGCTCCTGATGCTACGTCAATCGTAAGAGCGTTAGCGGTTGAAATCGCAGCGTCCAAAACTGACTCTCCCTTGAAACTGATTGTAACGGCGCCGGTGTTCGCCATCGTTCCAGCCACAATAGTAGAATTATTGAGCGTTATTGGGCTTTTATTATTCAGCGTTGCAGCGTGAAGTTCCGAATTGTTAAGCGTGAGCGCTTTCCCATAGGAATTCACTGTTGCAAACTGCGACCCGTCGTTGGCAACGTTTTCAAGTACCAGGGTGGTTTTACCACTGCCACTGCCGATTCCGAGAATTCCATAACCAGACAAGGAATTTGCTGTATAAGTGAAATCACCCTTGAGATCTGTGTCATTGAAGCTTTTGTTTGAAAAATAAAGCTGAGCGTCACTGGCAACATAAAAATCTTTTGAAGCAATTTGCTCGCAAATATACAGTTTCCCTTCCAAAACAGATGTTTTTCCTGTATAGGAGCTGGAAATGTTTATGGTGTCAAAAGTGCTAATGGTAAGCCCGTTTGTTCCTGTTTTAATCAGATTGAGCTTACCGTCGGTCTGGTCAATGATTTTTAAATCATGAATTCTCAAATTAGTGGAATTTCCCAATGCGCAGACGTACAAATCATATTCGCCAGCAGAATTTTTGTATCCAGAAGTAATCGTACCAGCGCCATCCAAACTCTTAATGTAATGATTCCCGCCCTGGAGCGTTACCATGCCGGAGGTTATAGTTATAGCGTTTGAATTAATATAATCTTTTCCCGACGTAGTCAATGAATTAAGAGTGCGATCTTGAGTATCTGTAATAGCGGTACTGACAAGCAGATCCATTCCATTCGTTGGGGACGCAACATACTCCGGCGCTATAGCGACGATCTGACCGTTTGTAATTCTGGCAAACTTCAAGCTTGAACCGTCAACAACATAAGCTCCGGAAATAGCGTCCTGATTAGCAGTCGCATCAGAAACTTGGACGCCAGAAGCGAATTTGACAACGCCCTGCGGAACGACTGCTACTTTATTCGACAAACCAACGGATTCGCTGTCAAAATCGGAAACGGTATCGGTTTTACCCAGCGTTGTAACGCCGTTGGTAAAGCTGAGCTTTCCTACTCCAAATTTTTTAATTTTTTCAACAACTACCGCAGAACCGCCTAAATCGATAGTTGGATTCACGGTCTCATTAGTCGAATTAATAAGACGATAGCCAACTGCTGAAGGATTGTAAGCTTGCTCTGTTTCTCCTGTCAGGT
>JAZUMX010000146.1:0-7374 GCA_045603865.1 Thermoguttaceae bacterium | reverse complement strand
GTTCATGTGTTTGGGATTCCGTGCGATGTAGGAGCTCTGGCTGACATTGGTAAACGTTACGGCTTACCCGTCATCTACGACGCCGCTCATGCCTTCGGCTGCGTTTATAAAGGGAAATCGCTTCTCTGCTACGGAGACGTTTCGACGTGCAGTTTTCATGCGACGAAGCTCTTTCATACGATAGAGGGCGGCGCTGTGATTTGTCGGGACGCTGAGGTTCACAAACGGATTGATCTCGCCAAACGGTTTGGACATACCGGGGACAATCATATTTGCCTTGGCATTAACGCGAAAGCTTCGGAATTTCAGGCGGCGATGGGGCTTTGCAATCTGCCGCACGTGTCGGAAATTATCGCAGACCGACGCCGCAGCGTGGAACTTTACGATTCACTCCTGGGCGACGACGTAACGCGCCCGACGATTCCAGCCGATACGGTTTATAATTACGCTTACTATCCGGTTTTATTCGACAGCGAACAGACTCTCCTGACGGTCAAAGCCGCTTTGGAGGCTCAAAACATTCACCTCCGCCGGTACTTTTACCCGTCGCTTAACACGCTGCCGTATTTACCAACGCGCCAATCCTGCCCGATTTCCGAGGACGTTTCCCTTCGGATTGCGTGTCTGCCGCTTTTTTATGGGCTTAATGAAGTTTGGATTCGCAAAATCTGTTCATCTATATTGAATAAGGATTTCAGGATATAAAATGCAGCTATCAAATTCTGTAAATATCATTACGCCGTCATTGACAAGAAAATTGTATAATATGGCGCAAGGATTTAGTGATGTGATTGATTTTACATTAGGCGATCCTGATTTGCTTCCGCCAGAGAGTGTTCGAATTGCGGGTTGTAAAGCCATTATGGAGGGAAAAACCCGTTATTCGGCAAACGCGGGTTTGTGGGAATTACGAAAAGTTTACGCGAAATCTATAGAAGAAGAAAAAGGAATTACATTATCTCAAGAAGAAACAATCGTTACAGTAGGTGGAATGGAAGCGATTTATCTGGCATTGAATTGCCTTTTGAATCCGGGAGATGAAGTGATCATTCCAGTCCCATACTGGGTAAATTATGTTCAAATGGTTCGTATATGCGGAGGGAAGCCCGTTTTTGTAAATACGCTTTCCCAAAATGGCTTTCTCCCGGATTTATCTGAAATACAAGCCGCTATTACGGAACGGACTAAATTAATTATCATCAATTCTCCTAATAATCCGACTGGAGCGGTTTATCCTGAAGACCTTCTCCGTGGTATTGCGAAACTGGCGGTTAAGCATAACTTTTATGTTCTTTCAGACGAAGTATACAGAACTTACATTTATAACGGTCAGCCATATTTTAGTGCCTTTAACGCAGAAGGGATGCGTCATCGCTGTATTTTGATTGACAGTATGTCAAAACGTTTTTCGATGACCGGTTGGAGACTTGGATTTGCGGCTGCTCCAGCCGAGTTGATATCAGCGATGTCTCAACTACAGGAAAACGTAGCTGCATGCGCCCCTTTGCCGTCGCAATATGCCGCTACCGAAGCTCTGCGAAATATTGAGCAATCGGATTACATTTTTCAAGTGTTTTCTCGGAGACGAAAAGTTTTACTGGAATGTCTTAAAAAGATTCCGCAGCTTTACTGTAACGGAATTGACGGGACTTTTTATGCGTTCATAAATATCGGGAAGACAGGTTTGAAGTCAGAGGAATTCGCCTATAAACTCCTTGAGTATAGCCACGTTGCAGTTGTCCCTGGCGTTACATACGGTAAAGATTACGATGATTATATTCGTATTGCCTTTACTCTTTCAGAAGAGAAGATAATTGCAGGTTTTGCTGGCATTCAAAATTTTATTGCATATTTGGAAAGTTGAAATGAAGAAAGTTTTACTTTTAGGCGGAGCTATGCAACAGATTCCGTCTATTCTGACAGCTAAGAATTTAGGTTATTATGCAATCACTTGCGACTACCTTCCTGAGAATCCTGGGCACAGGCTTGCCGATGAGTACTATAATGTCAGCACCACAGATAAAGAAACTGTTCTTGAATTAGCTCAAAAACTTCATATTGACGGAATTGTAGCTTATGCGTCTGATCCGGCTGCTCCAACAGCGGCGTATGTTGCGGAAAAAATGGGGTTGCCTACCAGTCCTTACAAATCGGTCGAAATTCTGTCGAATAAAGATTTGTTTCGCATATTTCAGGCGGAAAATGGTTTTTGCTACCCGAAAACAATTACGCCTGAAAAATTGGAAGAAGCCATGGTTTTAATTAGTGAGCTTCGTTTTCCTGTAATGGTTAAACCCGTGGATTCCAGCGGAACGAAAGGGATTACCAAAGTTCAATCCATTGCGGAATTGCCGCAAGCAGTGAATGACGCACTTTCTTATTCACGAGCAAAACGTTTTGTAATCGAAGAATTTATCGAGAAGAAAGGCTATCAGGTTTCAGGCGATGGTTTTTCGGTCGATGGAAAACTTGTTTTTACAAGTTACGGAAACGAATTTTATTGCTCAGACGGGAAAGTCAAAGATTATACGCCTCTTGGCGAGTTTTGGCCATGTATTTTGAATGAAGAAATGCAGACCAAAATCAATGCAGAGATTCAAAGAATGATTTCCTGCCTGGATATGAAAACCACGGCGTATAATATTGAAGTAATTCTGGATAAAGACGATAATATTTATATCCTTGAACTTGGTCCCAGAAGCGGAGGCAGTTACATTCCCCAGCTGATTCAATACGCAACCGGGGTTGATCTGGTGCAGTATGTTATCAAAGCCGCTGTCGGCGATGACTGTTCAGACCTGGAAATGCGGCCAACGCATGGCGTTTGGTCTAATTCAATGATTTACAGTTCCAAATCTGGGAAATTTGTTCGACTTGAATTTGAACCAGATTTCCAAAAGTGCCATCTGGTTGAGGTTTTTTGTACGGCAAAACCGGGAGATACGGTTCACAAATTCTCAAACGCCGGGCATTCGTTAGGAACTATCCTGATGAAATTTGATAGTGTAGAAGATGCTGAGTTTTGGATTCCAAGATTGGATGATGTAGTGAATGTAATTATTGAATGAAATCAAATTATTGTTGTATGATGAAACGAAAGTAAAACGACAAGGAGGTAAAATAACGAGGTTAAACAAAATGTGAAGCGGTGTTTATTCACAGTAGGAATTCCTTTTACGATGTTTTATAATTATCCTAATAATTGTCATGAGGTCAAGCGATGCCAGTAGGTGGTTACCTTCCATTTGAATTTTCAGATACAAATCCTTTAATTTATCCAGAAGCTTATCCGGTTAATTTGGGGCGAACTGGTTTGCAGCTGATTGTTCAAAAGAAGAACTATCGTCATGTTTGGCTACCTGAATATATTTGTCCGGTTGTATTTGACGCTCTAAAATCAATTAACGTTCCTTATACTACATATAAAATTGATAAAAATATGGATCCAATTATAGATTTTGAAGTTAAGGAATGCGAGGCGTTTTTATACGTTAATTACTTTGGCATCAAAAACAAAACTGTAGAATACCTTTCGCAGAACGTCCCCAATTTTATAGCGGATTTGACTCAGGCATTTTTTTATCGTCCTTCAAATGGCGTAATGGCGTTTAATTCTGCTCGAAAATTCCTGGGCGTCCCTGATGGCGGGTTTTGTTTTGGCGACTTTGTTCAAGAAGTCTCGCTGCCGCGACAAATCGTTTATGATAACTGTAAACATTTATTAATGCGCGCTGAGGGTTTTGTTGAAGAAGGTTATGCTTATTTCAAAGAGAACGAAAATGAACAAAAGAAGTGGGGCTGCAAAAAAATATCCCTTTTAACGGAAAAGATTCTCCGTTCGGTGGATTTTGAGTATATTAAAAAACGAAGAATCGATAATTTTAAATTATTGGAGGAAGCATTTCGTTCAAAAAATGAATTAATAATTGATATAGAGGATGATGTTCCTCTTTGCTATCCATTGTTAATTCCCAATGGGAAGGAATGGAAAAAGGAATTGTGTCAAAAAAAGATATTTGTTCCAACTTACTGGCCTGATATTGAAAGTTCAGATGATTGGGTTCGATATTTGATTGACAATTTGGTCTGTCTGCCGATTGATCAAAATTGCAGTTGTAATAATTATTTGCCATTGGAGTTTATCAATGCCAAAAATTCATAGTTTGTTATTTATCCCTGTTAATGAACGTTTTTTATCAAAGGTGATAACGGTAAAAGCCGATGCCGTTATTTTCGACCTGGAAGACTCTATTCCACCATCAGAAAAACTGAAGGCTTTGGATGATTTGGTGCGTTTTCTCTTAGATAACGAACCCATTAATAACGCTTATATACGGATAAATAGAGATTATATTGATCGCGAGCTATCGGCATTGAGTCGTTGCAGATTTGATGGAATTATGATTCCCAAATTTGAAACTGTCGATGTCGTAAGGAAAGTAATTGATCATGTTGGAGAAAAACAAATTATTGCATTAATTGAAACTCCTTTGGGTATGGCAAACCTTCCCGCAATTTCATCGTCCGATTACAAATTTGCGTTAGCGTTTGGGGCAGAAGATTATACCGCTAAATGCAATATGGATAATGATTTTGAAACGCTTTATTTCTACCGCAGCAATATGATTATGTATGCAAAAGCATACGAAAGGGAAGTCTATGACACTCCCAGTTTCATATTCAAAGATTTGGACGCTTTTAGCTCAGAAGTTGAGCAAATTAAAAAGATGGGATTTGATGGCAAGTTGGCAATCCATCCAAATCAAGCGCCCATTATAAATCAAATTTATAATAATTACGACATAGAAATCATCTCAGAAATTGTTAAAACATTTGAATCGGGCAATTATTCGGTATTACAGTTCGATGGGAAAGTTTATGAAAAACCGCATATCGACAGATTTAAGAGAATTTTAAAAGCCCATGAAGAATAACGGAGAACAAAAATGAACATACATGGAAAATTTGTTGTACTTAGGGCAGTTGAGCCAGAAGATCTTGAAATGATTCGGAACTTGACAAATTCGCCTGATTATGAAAGTATGATTGTTGGTTACACTCTTTCATTGTCTAAAAAAGATCAGGAAGAATGGTATCAATCCTATAAAGTTTCAATGGAAATCATGAGATATACAATTGAAACGCAAGAGGATGGTCCAGTTGGAATGATTGGTTTGGGACATTTTGACTGGAAAAATGGCTCCGCTACTGGGCTTGGCATGAGGATTGCTAAAAAGGATCTTCGTCAAAGGGGACTCGCAACAGATGCTTGGATGGCTCTTATGCGTTATGCTTTTGATGAATTGCGATTGAATCGGATCAATGGTTCTGCTTTGGAGCATAATAAAGCATCCTTGAGAGTTTGTGAAAAAGTTGGTTTCAAAGTTGAGGGCGTACAACGAGAAGCCGTTTACAAGAATGGCAAGTTCCACAATGTTGTCATGTTAGGATGTACAAGAAGCGATTATTATAAATTGATACAAGAAAATCATTATTGGGATGAATAATGGACAATCAAGGTTTTATACATTGCAGCGCTAAAATTGTAGATTGTGAAATCACTGGCAAGCTGAACGCTTTCCGGAATGTTGAGATTTACAACAGTACTTTTAGAGATAATGTATCGATAGGCGATGATTCAATTATTCGAAAGTGCAAATTTGAAGATTATATTGCAATCAATAGACGTAATTACATCAACAATAGCGAGATCGGGGCTTTTACATATACAGGTTTAAATACCATAGTTAACTTTGCTAAAATTGGCAGATTTTGTTCAATCGCCCGAAATGTGGATATCGGAGGGTTTGATCATGATTACAGCCATATTACAACTCTTCCCCTTTTTAGGTATAATCAAATGTGTGGCGGCGGAGGCAAAATCCTAATTCCTCTCGATGCTGAAATTAGACCGGAATATTGTCACATAGGAAATGACGTTTGGATTGCTGCTGGAGCTCAAATACTGCATAAGGCGAATATTGGCGATGGGGCAATTATTGGAGCAGGGGCTGTTGTAAGTTCTGATATTGAACCATATTCAATAGCTGTTGGAATTCCAGCAAAAATTATAAAATATCGCTTTGATAAAAAATATATTGATGAGTTACTGAAAATGCAATGGTGGAATTGGCCATTAGACATTATTAAGGAGAATGCAGAATGGTTAATTCATACATCTGTAAATGATGATTCCATTAAAAAAATGTGGTCAATTACGGATATGATAACGAATGAAACCTAAACTTTCTATTTGCTGCCTAGCCTATAATCACGCCAAATTCATCCGTCAGGCTTTGGACGGATTCGTTATGCAGAAGACGAACTTCCCGTTTGAGGTTCTGATTCACGACGACGCCTCGACAGACGGAACAGCTGATATTATTCGTGAGTATGAAGCGAAATACCCGAATCTTATCAAGCCCATATACCAGATGGAAAATCAATTTTCCAAAGGTGTTTGTATTAGCAAAACTATTAATTATCCACGCGTTCAGGGCGAATATGTAGCTTTCTGCGAAGGCGACGACTACTGGACTGACCCGCTCAAGCTTCAAAAGCAGGTCGATTTCCTTGACGCTCATCCAGATTATATGGGCTGCTTTCATCCTGCAAAAATGATTTGGGAGGATATTCCAAAGAAGCCATCTATAGCGCCTCCGCCTTATTTAAGATCATTCAAAAAGGATTTTGATATTAAGGATGTGTTACGCACATATTTTATCTATACGCCCTCGGTTGTATATCGTTGGGTTTATAATGATAAGGAATTGCTTGAAAACTATCCGACAGGCATTATTGCCGGCGATCTGTATCTTCAAATAATTCATGCGAAATATGGTAAGATCCACATGCTCGACGATGTTATGAGCGTTTATCGTCGGCACAAAGGCGGCGTCTGGAATGCAGAAAACACCATCGGCGCTCACTTAAAATATGGAATAAAAATGATAAGATTATATTCCATTGCAGACAAATTGCTGGATTATAAGTATTCCAAACAACTAAATTTACATATTTATCGGGTTCTGTTTGCCATCTATCGGGAATCGGTGATGTACAACGATTACGAAATGTTTAACAGGCTGAAGATGCAAATGCCTTGGCCGTTTACCAGCCGTCTGTTCCAATCTGCTATGAAATTGTTTTTAAGCAAATCCGAGGGATTCAAAGAACTGGTTTTCAATCGTTTGTGCGCTCATTCCGGATTGGGAAAGAGAATCAAATGGTCAAAAGAAGAAATCGGTGACATTTAATTTTTCTGTTATCTGCGTCTTCTAAAAGTAATCCCCAGGATTTATCTGTCTTTATCCCCACGTCTTTAGAGGTGGGAAATAAAAACAATTTAAAAATCGTAGCCCCCAGATTTATCTG
>JAZUMX010000145.1:0-4478 GCA_045603865.1 Thermoguttaceae bacterium | reverse complement strand
GGCGCCCTTAGGCGCCGCCTTCACCAATGCCTCGCAAAATTTTCCTGTATTAACAAATGATTCTAAAATATGAGGTCAATCAATGGAAACGAATCATCTTGAGCTTCCAGATTATTGGCCTCATGCGCCTAAACATATTCTTTCTAAAAACGGAACGTATTTCGTTACAGCGGCTACATATCATAAAACGCATTTTTTTATTCTACCGCAACGTTTAGACGTATTACAACGAGGACTTCTGAAACTTGCTCATCAATACGGCTGGCAGCTTGAGGCGTGGTGCATTCTTTCCAATCATTATCATTTTATCGCTCAATCTCCACCTGACGGTGGAGCTTCGTTATCCACGTTCATTTCGTTATTGCATTCAAAAACTGGTCGATGGGTAAACCAGCTAGACCAAACTCCCGGCAGAAAAGTTTGGGATAATTATTGGGATTTGCGCTTGTTATATCACAAGTCTTATTTAGCTCGTCTACACTATACTCACGCAAACGCTGTTCATCATGGCTTAGCAGAAAAGCCCAGCGACTATCCATGGTGTTCCGCTTCGTGGTTTGAACAATATGGTACGGCTTCTATAGTTAATACGGTTTATTCCATGCCGATTAGTAAACTAAACGAAATGGATAATTATTAATTTCAGGATACGCACCCCGTCCTTCGGCTCACCTCGGGGGAGAAACACGGGTCGCTGGACAAGGCGGAGCCTATGGGCTCCCCACTCCCCGGCCTTCGGCTCCCCGTTTTTGATTCCCTACTCCCCGTCCATCCCCTCTAACCCGTCTTCGATTCCAGAATTCTCGTATCTTTTTTGTCAAAATAGAGAAACTTACTGGACAGTTCTTCGTACTAAATACTAAACGTAATTCATATCATTTGGGAGAAAGATCAGAATTGGGAACGTTTTGAACGTCTTTCTGACGAATTGAGCAGACAAATTATCTTAACGGCTTGAGAACCGCTAACCTGTTTCTGTGAAAATTCTGAAAAAAATCAAAAAAATTTCAGAAAAACGGTTGCAAAAACTTAATTATTTGGTATGATATAAATACAGCTTGAGAGTTTTCTCAAGTCCGAAGCAAATTGACGCCGTCGACCAACGGACGGATTGCCTGTTTGTTTCCATTTAATTGTATTTAATTACTAGTTGGAATAGAGCTTTTGTTCTAAGTGTGGAAAACCCGCAGACGCTTTTTCCCGGAGGATGTCGAATTCGTATTTGGGATTAATTTTCTGAGATTTTCGTCCTGGAATTAATTGTTGAATTGAATTTTTCCTCAAACCAATAACAGTCAACATGTTTTCAATTTCCCTTGCTGCAGTAACAGTTCTGACCGCTTTCGGCGCAATAGCCGTATTATGGGCGCAGACCTCGTATGCCGCAAGGAGGCGCTCGGAAGGTTCTTGTCATTCATCGCCTTCTGATTCCTGGTTGAGTAAGATTACCTCTCAACCCGAAAAGAAACCGCCGCTGACTGTTCGAGAAAGGCTTCTTCGGTTGATGATGATTTTTGAAAGCGCTGTTGTTAATCGTTTCTCGTTTACCAAGCTGTCTTCTTTTATGCAGCGTTGCTGTCATGATGGACGCGTTCAAACCAGTACGCGAGTAAGTCTTTTATCGGCTTACCTGTATTATTTTGGAACGCGGTCTGGCGGTTCGCCGGTTTTGAAAACCATTCAGGCGATGTTATGCACTGCATGGGGCGTTTTTTCCTCCGGAAAGAAGCGGCTTTGTCTTGCTCTTGTACCCGTTCGGGTTCGAGACTAACGCAACAGACATATATAATTTCGTCTTTTATTTTGACCTTTTCACAATAGATTCAAAGTTCATTATTCCAGCGTAAATTTATTTTACGAGGATTATTTTGAATACTATACTACTCTCATTGGCTACAATGGAAATAGCAGTATCAGCAGCGCTGGCTTTTATTGTCGGCGCTGTTATTGCCGTCGTTGTAGTTCGAATTCTGGATAATGTCCGCAAAAAAGACGCTGCGACTGAGGCAAAACGCATCCTTACGGCGGCGGAAGAAGACGCTCAAAGACAAATCAAGGCGGCAGAGCTGGAAGCGAAGGAAATTCGTTTGACGGCTCAAGCCGAAAAGGAAGAAGAATTTCAGGCTCTCCGCGAGGACATCAAAGAGCGGGAACGAAGCGTTCTGAAACGGGAAAAGGCTCTCGATCAGACCGCTGAAAATCTGGCGCAGCAGGACAAACTTATCGAAAGCACAAAACGCAAGCTGACGGAAAAGATCGGCGACGTCCAGCTTAAACGAGACGAGCTTAACAAACTTATCGAGGTTGAACGTCAAACTCTGCACGAAGTCAGCGGGTTGAACAAACAGGAGGCGACTGACCGGCTTTTGTCGATTTTGGATCGTCAGCTTCAAACGGAAACCGGGGCTTTGATTCTCAAACACGAAAAGAAGCTCAAGGAAGAATGCGAAGAAATGTCTCGGGAAATCCTGTTGACAAGTCTTCAGCGCTACGCAGCGGCTCATACGGCAGACGCTACAACCAGCACCGTTGACATCCCTTCAGACGAAATGAAAGGTCGCATTATCGGCCGCGAAGGCCGCAACATTCGCGCCTTTGAAAAGGCGACAGGCGTAGACGTCATCATTGACGACACGCCGGGCGTCGTTATCGTCAGCGCGTTTGACAACTTTCGCCGGGAAGTCGCTCGTCTGGCGTTGGGAAAACTCATCGCCGATGGGAGAATTCACCCGTCCCGTATTGAGGAAATTGTCGAATCGACCAAAGTTCAGCTGGAAAAGTACATCCAAAAGCTGGGCGAACAGGCGGCGCAGGAATGCGACGTTCAGGGCTTGCACAGCCGACTGATTCAGCTGCTCGGACGTCTTCATTTCAGAACGTCGTACAGCCAAAACCTGCTGCGTCATTCGGTTGAAGTCGCGTTTATTGCCGGGATGCTGGCGGAAGAACTCGGGTATGACGAACGCCTGGCGCGCCGCTGCGGTTTGATGCACGACATTGGAAAAGCCGTCGACCACGAACAGGAAGGCGGACATCCCAAAATCGGCGCGGACCTGCTCAAGCGATACGGCGAGCCGAAAGAAGTCATTCAGGCGGCGGCTGGACATCATGACGACATCCACGTCAGCAACCCGTACACGGTTCTCGTTGCGGCGGCGGACGCTGCCAGCGCTTCCCGTCCTGGCGCTCGGCGCGACACCCCGGAACGCTACTACAAGCGCATGGAAGAACTGGAGTCTATCGCCTGCGAATTCCCCGGCGTCGAACATGCCTTTGCCATTCAGGCGGGGCGAGAACTGCGCGCTATGGTTTCCTCAAAGGACGTTACAGATGAAACGGCGGCAAAGATCTGCCGTGACATCGCTCACGCCTTTGAACAGCGTTTGACGTATCCCGGCGAAATCAAAATCACCGTTATTCGAGAAACCCGCTTTACGGAAACGGCGAAGTAGTATAAAGGCAGTAGGCAAGAGGCAATAGTATATTGTTTATTCCTACTGCCTATTGCCTACTGCCTATTGCCTTGCTCCCTATGTTTAATCTGTTTTCTCCTAAAAACGACAGTCCTCCGCGAACGTGTGCCATTGGCGACGTTCACGGTTTTTTCAAGCCGCTGAAAACAATATTCAATGTTATCGCCCCGAAAAAGAACGATACTATCGTTATGCTGGGCGACTATATTGACCGCGGTCCGGACTCCAAAAAAGTCCTCCAGTTTCTTCGGAAACAGAGTTCAAAATGCAATCTGATAAAGCTGCTGGGCAACCACGAAGACATGCTTTATCAGATTCTCACCGACGACATGGCGGCGCTGTGCAATACGGAAGACTGGCTTTCCTGGGGCGGGCTGCAGACGCTTCAATCCTTCGGCGTCCGGCGGCCGAACGAGCTGCCCAAGTGGGTTTTGGAATTCCTCAAGGAATGTCTGCCGTACTACGAAACCGCCGATTGCATTTTCGCTCACGCCGGGTTCAGGTCGGACGTTCCCATGGAAGAACAGGATCGCGACGTTTTAATTTGGGACAAGGTGTTTTCCACCTTCGACTATCCGAAACACGTTTCCGGGAAAAAAGGCTTTATCGGTCACACCGCTCAAAAGAACGGCAAGCTGCTCATTAAAGACGCCTTTACGTGCATCGACACGTGCTGCTATTGCGGCAACTGGCTCACCGCCATCAACGTCGATACCGGAGAACTCATTCAGGCAAATCCGGACGGAACAATTCATAATGCGTAATTCGGAATGCGGAATTATCTTTGAGCAGCGCTTTGCGTAAATTCCAAATTCCTAATTTAAAAAACTACTCCAATATGACCACCAAAAAGAAAGTCCTTGTCGCTTTATCCGGCGGAGTCGATTCCAGCGTTGCAGTTGTTCTGCTGCAGCGTCAGGGATACGAAGTCGGCGCGGCGCATCTTCGTCACGGAGTAGAAAAATATCTGCCGGAGAACTTCAGTCTGTCTAATTTCGATAAAGA
>JAZUMX010000144.1:0-3057 GCA_045603865.1 Thermoguttaceae bacterium | reverse complement strand
AAAGGGGCGACCGCGTCCTGCCGACGGAACTCCCGGTTGCGTCGCCGGACTCCGCCAAGCCCGCGTGTACTGTCGCCATGGCAACGTGGAACACCACGGCAGAGTTCAAAGACCTCGTTGTAACAGACGCCGACGGCAATGAAATCAAACTGGACGCGCAGCAGGAGAAAGCTCTCTTTGAACCGCTGACGGCAAAGAACGGCATGCCGAACATGGTCGTCGTTCCGAATCTGAAACTGGGCGAAAGCTATACACTCAAATTCAAAGCCCGCAAGCTCGACGGGCGGGAAGGTTTCCTGATTGGAATCAATTACTATGACAACCAGAACTTTACGTGGATTAACCGCGGCGGCTGGGAGAATACCGAAGATTCCATCGAAGAAACCCACAACGGCGTCAAAGTTCAGCTCAATTCTCAAATCGGTCCGTTCAAACCGATTCAGGAAAACGTCTGGTACGAATACGAGATTCAGGTCGGGAAGAACTCGCTGGTCGCGTTCGAGAACGGCAAACAGTTTATCAAGTCCAACCTGGGCGCAGCGGCGTCGGACGTCTTTGCAATCGCCCATCGCGACACGAAATCCGGCGACCTGCTCATCCGATTCGTTAACTCCAAAACCGAGCCGATTGACGTTCAAATCAAGCTGGACAACCTGACCGACAAGACCGAGTTCACGGTGGAAGAAACCGTTTTGACGTCTGAAAAGAACACGGATCGCAACACGTGCGACGAGCCGGAAAAGGTCGCGCCGAAGACCTCGACGTTTACCGCGTCCGGTACGGCGTTTACGTACAAGGCGAAAGCGAACTCGCTGACGATTCTGAGGTTGAAATAGTTTCGGGGGAGTGCGGCGCCCATAGGCCCCGCCTTGTCCAATGTCCTGCTCACGACCTACGATGCAAGCCAGAAACTATAAGAGATTCTTCGTTACACGCTGGTTAAGGCGGCGTCAAGCCGCCGCACTCCCCGCGCAAGCGTTGCACTCCACATTTCCCATTTTCCCTATCTTAATTCTCCCTCCCCAAAATTTCTTAAAAAAACCCGCTCTTTGTCTTCAAGATTCAAAAATCTGGTGTATAATATACATTAGTATAATATTGAAATACTTTACCCAGATATATCCAATAAGGAGTTTTTAAAATGGATCGTTTTCCATCCAGCAAACCTTTTGCGTTTGCGTTCGCAATGGCTTTAATTACAGTTTTCGCCTTGAATGGCGCCGCTTTGGCGGACACCTACTGGAGCGATACCGCCCCGGCTTCCGTTGCAGATCTGATGACTGCGGACTACTGGACCAACGGCGCGCCCACTTCGGCGGACAATCCCGGGTTCATTACCGGTAAAACGGTTACCGTTACGAACAATTTCACCCCCGGCGCCAAAGGACAGAACGTCGATCTGACATTCGGTCAGGGTTCAAAAACGACGATGAATAACGCATTCATTCCGTTGGCGAATCTTACCAGCGGTCAGAAGGGAACTGTTACATTCCGATTGACGGGTAACGCCGATGTTTACGTTTCCGGCAATTTCTGGGGCGGTACTAACGACTATTACAGAGAATATTCTCTTAACCCAGGCGAATATCTTCTGTACCAGTACTATGGAGGCAACAGTACGTTTTCGTCCAACGAATGGTGGACAGCGATGTCCGTTAAAACGTATATTAAAATCTCGGACAACGCTACTGTAACCGCCCGAGGAGGCAACTCCGGCATGGGCTGGGACGATAAAGAACCGTCCTCGTCATACGGTTCCGTTATGGAGCTGACCGGTCATGGAACTCTTAACGTCGAATCCAACAACTTTAATATTTGGGGTACAGACACGACGGTAAATATGTATGATAATTCCAACTTAACGGCAAAAGTTGTGAATGTCAGTAAATCGACGCCTCAAGTCAATCTGTACAACAATTCCACATTAACTACAACCGGAACGACAACTGTAGACGATAGTGGATCTATAACTGCAAATGGCTCCTCCAAAATAACTTTTGGTGGAGCGGCAACTGTAAACAGTAACGGGGCGTTAACCGCAAATGATAATTCCACTCTAACTTTCAGTGGAGCGGCAACTGTAAACAGTAACGGGTCGTTAACCGCAAATGATAGTTCCACTATAACTTTCAAAGGCGCGACAACTGTAAACAGTAACGGGGCGTTAACCGCAAATGACAATTCCACTATGACTTTCAGTGCAGCGACAACTGTAAATAATCAAGGAGCTATAACCGCAAATGACAATTCCGTTTTATCGCTAACCAACACCTTTAAGTTGGACAATACAGCAAGTTTAACACTCAATGGCGCCGCTAAATTGACTGTAACCAACGAATTCGCGTTGGATAGAAACGGCGCTATGTATGTTAATGACAATGCCGAAATCACTTTCACTAATCCTAAGAGTAATACATGGAAGATTGGCGACGTCAACGCTGGCGCCGAAGGCGGGGCGATTTACACCCAGACCGGCGGAACGGTTACAACTGCCAGAACAACCTATTTCTCCTACCATTCAGACGCGACTGTTACCATTTCAGGCGGAAAGTTCATCTCCACCGCAAGTCAGCTGTATGTAGCAGACCTGAAAGGCGTAACCGGGGACATTACCCTGTCCGGCGACGGCTATCTGCAGGCGAAAGATCTGCGTCTGAGTCAGCACGGCAATACCAATCTGGCCATGTCGGGAACTTCCCAAATCAAAGTGGAAAATCTCAACATGGCGTACAATCACACGGCTAACGACAATGTTGTCGCCGTTGTTACGATGGGCGGTTCCTCCAACATTACGGCAAGCAGCAACATGTATTTCTTTGGAAGCAATGCCGCCGGCGCTGCGTACGGTTCGTTAACGCTCAACGATAACGCGTCGATTGCCATTGCTAACGTCGTTCAAGTTGGAAAGGGATCTTCGATCAGCCTTATTACCGGAAAATCCTACGCTGCTGAAATTACTCTTAACGGAAACAGCGTCTTTACAACAAAAACCTTTACAGCAACGTCTGGAGCGAAATCAGCAACCAGTGTCAACGGTTCGGCAACGTTCAACGCTGA
>JAZUMX010000143.1:0-4752 GCA_045603865.1 Thermoguttaceae bacterium | reverse complement strand
ACTGCGCCGGCGCCGGCGCGCCGACGCCGAACAGCGCCAGACTCGCAAATGTCAACAGTAAGATTATTCTCCTCATATATATAATTGTATTAATTATCGGACAATTCGCAAGGGGGGAGGGGAAGCCAATTAGCAATTAGCAATTAGCAATTAAAAATTTGGCGAATGCTAATCTATAATATTTTGGAGAGTCAAGCAAGTGGCGACTCTCCGTAAACCAATCGGTGAAAATCCGTTTAATCCGTAAAATCCGTGTACGGACTTACCCGCACATAACCAACGATGAGCGCGAAGCGTAATTGCTAATTGCAAATTGCTAATTGCCAATTACCCGATAAAACGCCGGTTTGGGGTTGTTTTCCCGGTCGAACAGGAGCGGGTAGTCTTTTCTCCCGCGGCGGGGGAATCCCGACAGCCAGGAGTAGCGGTCGGACGCGCCCCAGAATGTAACAGCGGTAATCTTGTCGGCGTTTTTAACCAGAACGTCAAACGCCTTTGCGTAGGCGTCCGCCTGCTTTTGAGCGATTGCCGGCGTGTACTCGTGTTCCTGACGCGCCTGATTCTGTCGTAACGCGTCGGGACCGTGGTAGTTGGAATACGTCGTCATGTCGAGTTCCGTAATCTGAACTTCCAAGCCAAGTTCCGTAAACGCGTCAATGGACTTTTGCAGTTCTTCCGGGTTGAAACTCTCGATATTCCAGTGCGCCTGCATGCCAACGCCGTCAATGGGAACGCCGGCTTCGATAAGCGATTTAAGCATTTTCACCGCCCGGGCGCGTTTACCGGGATTGATCAGATTGTAATCGTTATAGAACAGTTTAATATTCGGGTCGATTTTATGCGCCGTTCGGAACGCTTGAGCGATAAAGTCTTCCCCGCAGATTTCGTACCATGGGCTGCGAGTTCGATAGACGCCGTCACCCCAGTCCGCCAGCGCCTCGTTGACAACGTCCCAGCAATAAACCTTTCCCTTGAAATGCGTCAGAACCTTGGTCATGTACTCTTCCATGCGTTGATAGAGGGCTTCCTTGGTCAGCCGCTGTCCGTTTTCATCCTGGAAGAACGACTGCGGGGTTTGGCTGTGCCAGACGAGCGTATGACCGCGCATTTTCATTCCGTGTTCCTGAGCGAACGCCACCAGCGCGTCCGCCTGATCAAAGCTGTAGTTTCCGTCCGGACGGTAAATCGCTTCCGGCTTCATGCAGTTTTCTGCGGTGAGGCTGTTGAACTGCCGGGCGATATGCGCCGACAGTTCCGGATTACGGAACTGGAACGGCGTTACAGCGCAGCCGACGTCGAACTTCCCGGCGAACTTGTCCTTGAGCGTTTGGACGGCTGAGAAATCTTCCGCCGCCGTGTCCAGACCGACTCGATACCAGTCGAAGTCCGCCGTTCCGCCGGGCGTTTCGGTCGAGAAATAAAACAGACCGAATCGGTATCCCATAAAATGCGGGAGCGTATAGGACATCTTCAGCTCTTCCGGAACAGTCGTCCAGGACGAGCCGTCGAGCGAATAGCTGAATCGGGCGAGGTCCGCCTGACCGCGGAAATCGCAGGAGATTTTCAGATAGACAACGTCGCCGTCAAACTCCCTGACAACCGTTTCGACCTTCTCTCCGTTGTTGCGTCTGTCGTTTAGAACGGTAACCAGCTTGTTCTTCCCGCCGTCTTTTTTAACGCTGATAAACCCATAGAACCGTTGCAGCGCGACCAGACCCGCATAGTCGCCGTCGCGCAGTCCGGAACAATCCAGACGAATCGCCGCGGCGCACGTCGGTCCAAACGTTCTTTGCGTCAGCGTGTTGCGCGCCTGCGTTACATCTTTGTCGACGCGGCTTGTCGTCAACCGGAAGAACCCTTCCCGCTGCGTCAAAGACCAATCCGCCGGAACCGGGTTGTGATTCCACTGCCAGGCGGGATTGAGCGCTGGGGAATTGAACTCGTCGCTTGTAACAATATCCGGAATCTGACTGTTATGGGCGGGCAAAGAATCGATTTTCTCCGGGACTTTGCCGTTGACGCCCAAAACGGGCCAGCCGTCAACCCATTCTACCGGCATGACGTACGGCATGCGCCCGACGGCGCCGGCGTCACGGAAAAGAACCGCCATCCATTTCCCGTCCGGCGTGTCGAAAATGCCGCCTTGCGCGATGCCGCGATCGTGCATGCAAACGCGGGTTTCGTACGGCCCGGTAATTTTGTCGGCGCGAGAAACGACTTCCGTTCTCATGTCGCCGCCAGGCCAGGTTATGTTGAACAGATAATACTTCCCGTTTACTTTGAACATTTGCGAGCCTTCGCCCAGCCCGCCGCGGCCGTTGGCGACTCGGCAGACGTCGCGAATAATCGGCTGGTCAACGCCGCCGTCCAGAACGCCGGAGCAGTCCGGCTTGAGTTCCCGAATCCGAATCGTCCCGGCGCCGTAAATCATATAGACGCGTCCATCGTCGTCAAAAAAGAGCGACGAATCGTGCAGCATGGGTTCAAAGGACTTCATTTCCCATTTGCCGGACAGAGGGTCGTCGGTTGTAAAGACGTACGTCTTGCGCGTTGTTACAGCAAAGGTCGAGACGTAAAACTTGCCGTCGTGAAATCGCAGACTGCTTGCCCACGTTCCGCGCCCGTACTCGTTTTTACCGTTGTTGAGGTTGAGCGAATCCATATCCGCCAGGTTCCCGTGCGCGTACGACGCCAGTTTCCAGTTGACCAAGTCCTTGGAATAGTAAATCGGCAGCCCGGGCGACAGGTGCATGGTCGTCGAACTCATATAGTACGTATCGCCGACGCGAACAACGGACGTGTCGGGAACGTCCGCCCAGATAATCGGATTGGTTTGCTGAACGCGTTCCGGCTCTTGAGCGAACGCCGTCTGAACGAACAAACCCGCCAAAAGAGCGGCAAAAATCAGGATTCTTTTCATGATAGCTTTTGATGTGGGGGGAGTAAAGGAAACGGGATAAAACGCAACATTTTAACGTTTATTTTTCGATTATACCAAGACGTAAAACAGAATGCAATGCACTATTGCGTAAAATTTGTTGTCTTTTTGCTCGCCGTCCCGCCCCTTGCATTTTAATTTCTTTTTGTATACAATAATCTTATCGACGTAAATCCGCGTCGAGAGGTTTTAGTTTTTCCCAATATTTTCAACGAGGCGAAGAAATGATTTCTATTGCTCAATTTAAACGAATTACACTTGCTGCGTTGGCGGTGGCGGCGCTGACCGCGTCCGCGCTGGCTCAGGAACCGGCGAGAAAAAAGGCAGAGTTGGATTGGCTGACAATCGACTACCCGGAAAAAGCCGTGCCTGGTCAGAAGTTTGAGGTCTATGTTACACCCAAAAAGATTCCAGCTGGCAGATTGATCGGCGGGGATATTCATCATGCCAAGCCGGGACAGTACATCGGATACGCCGCGTGGGGCGGCGCCCCGCAGCCGGCGCAGGAAGGCAAGACGCTCACGTTCAGATATACAATGCCTCCATACAAGTCAGACGACCAGGGCGTTCAGCCGATTTATTATCTCACGACCAAAGGCTGGGATGAAGCTGAACTCAGAGCGTACAACGGCCCGATTATTCTACCGTTGGTGAACGACGAAATAAAGTCGACGTTCCGACCGGATACCGCAACGCTTAAAAAGAGCTGGATTGTCGTCGGCAAGGCGCAGTCTGAAGACGGCGGCGAGCCTGTCTGGAAAGAAGGGGAAACGGTCGTCGTCCCGTTTGAGTATTACGTTGACAAGTCCGACGACTGGGGCGGAACGGAAATCAGCCTGTGGGTTGTCGGTCCGTGGGTGGACTGCCCTGACGGGAAATACACGGATCACCGCACGCATCACAATTATCACGGCGTCGGCGCGCCCAATTTCAAGTGCGAAATCGGCAAGCGAGCCAAGGGAAGCTGGACGTTCAAGCTGCCCAAGCCGTACGCCGCCGCCGAGCCGGAAAAAGGCAAGTACGGGGACTCTCTGCTGTTAATCGCCCAGTTCCGCGGGCACGACGACAAAAACTGGCCGTGGTCGATTCGTCACGGTCTGCCGGGCTTCGCCAGAGCCAACGGCTGGTTTGAACTCGACGCGACTACGCCGGGAAATCTGTTCACCTACGATCAGAAAGTCGTCATGCAGGCGACGCCTCTGAATAAAGCCGAGGGCATGAAACCCGCCAAGCTCAACTGGACTGTTACAAACGTCAAGGGGAAGACGGTTGCTCAAGGCGCTGTCGATTTCCCTGACCCCAGCGGAAAGCCGACGTCCATTCCAATCAATATTGACGAAAAAGGAACGTTCCTGCTCCGAGCGGAACTGCCCGGCGCGGAAGCTCGCGAGGTTACCTTCGCCCGCATTCCGGACTTGAAAAAGACAATCGGGAACGGCCCGACGCCCTTTGGCGGTCAGAAGTTTTTCGGGTCTGAAGAAGCGGCGAAAGCCAACCGGATGCTGGGTCTGAGTTCCTGCCGCGCCTGGATCAACTGGGGAAGTCTTGAACCCGCTCGCGGTCAGTACAACGAAGCCGCATGGAAGAGCCTTCGTAACAATATCGACATTTGCAATAAAAACGGAATTCGTCCGTGGCTGTTGATTGACGGCATTCCGATTTGGGCGATTCAGTCGGAGAAGTCGTACGGAAAAGCGTTCTCCGCCATGCCGCTGGACGAGAAAGACGTTCGACGCTTTATAACCCGCCTCGCGACGGAGTTCAAAAACGACATTATCGGCTTTGAATGGCAAAACGAAATCGTGCCGGGCGAC
>JAZUMX010000142.1:0-1851 GCA_045603865.1 Thermoguttaceae bacterium | reverse complement strand
TCGGACGGATGCTGGAAGTCGTCAAAAAGCTCAACGGCATCGCCATCGTTACCGCAGACTACGGCAACTGCGACATCATGTGGACGGAAAAGAACGGCGTTCGTTCTCCCAAAACGGCGCATACGCTCAACCCGGTTCCGTTCTGCATTTACGACCCCAACTACAACGGGGAATACGAGATGTCCGCCGCCGCGACTGACACGGTCAACCGCCCGGGTCTGTCCAACGTAGCCGCGACCGTCATGAACCTGCTCGGATTCAAGGCTCCGGAAGACTACCGCCCGTCATTGATTGAGTTTAAGAAAAATTAGTAACGCACTTTCGCCCTGCTCATGATTTCAAAACTTCGAGAATTATTCAAAAGCGAAACGTTTCGCAAGCGTCTGGACTACTTCATCCTGTCGTTGATTCTTCTCAACGCAGTGGTGATGGTTTTGCAATGCTATTATCCAGGCGATGCCGTTTTGCAATGGCTGGACGTAACAATTTTAGTAATATTTTTAATTGAAATTGTTATTAAAATAATGGGGTTGAAATGGCATGGCTATTGGTCAGATTCCTGGAACTGGTTTGACTTCTGCGTTACAATGATTGCTTTGGGAGCGTATTTGCAATCGTTTATTCCAACGGGAGAATCGACGCTCAATGCGATTTTTACTCTTCGAGTTTTCCGCGGATTCCGATTTTTCCGAATTTTGAAGTTTATTCCCAATATAGATTCAATAATGAACGGGTGTCGCCGCGCCATTGCGTCGACGTCCGTTATCATTTTGGCATTCATGATAACCGCGTTTATCTGGTCGATTATCGCCTGCAATCTGTTTGGCTCCGTCGCCCCGGAATATTTTAAAGATCCGCTGACGTCGTTTTATTCAATCTTCCGGTTGTTTACCGTTGAAGGTTGGTACGATATCCCAAACGCAGTCGCGTTTGGTCAGCCGGTATGGTATCAAACCATAGTTAAATTATTCTTCTCCGTTTTACTGTTCCTCGGCGGAATAATTGGCATGTCGTTTATCAACTCAATTATCATTGACGCCATGGCAAGCGATAACAACGACGAAATCATGGGGCGGCTTAAAGAACTGGAAGCAAAAATCAACTTGCTGTTGGAAAAACAGACCAATTCCAACGATAAAGAGAATTCATAGTTTCTGTTTTATCATTTTTTTGATCGTTATATACGCATCCAATTTATTTTTCGGGAAGATTGCACAACTGAGTTGTTTGTTTAGAACTTAAATTTCTCCTAACTTTTTTTATTCAAGGAGGTTATACGGACTTACATCAGCTCGGCAATTCCCCTTTTTGACATTTTGCTTTATTTTACAGCCTGCTGGACGCGCCAAAACATTTTTAAAAATTTTTTTATTTTTTTATTTGAGCTATTTACTTAAAGTTTTAAATCTGATATAATTTATTATAATGGGCTTGATGTATCGAACCCGGTTTGTCGCCAGAGCGTAATTATTCTTGCTCAAGACCGGTTCCAGAACAGAAAGACGTTGGGGGTTTTTTAATTATATATTAGTCATAGAAAAAGGAACATGACATGATCGTAAAACTGGTAGTTCACGGAGGCAAAAACGAAGGAGCCGTTATCGTCGTTAATAAACCTCAGTTCGTTATTGGACGGTTGCCGGAATGCAATCTTCGCATTGAAAGCAAGGCGCTTAGTCGACGTCACGCCCAAATTGACGTTAAAGACGGTTCAGTTACGGACAAAGATTTGGGCAGTACATACGGCACTTTTGTTGACGGCAAAAAGATTACTGAAGAAGTTGAACTGAAAAACGGGCAGACGCTGCGAGTTGGTCCATTGGAGACGACGGAGCAAATCTCCGCTGAAAT
>JAZUMX010000141.1:0-1712 GCA_045603865.1 Thermoguttaceae bacterium | reverse complement strand
ATTGACGGCGGAACGAATCGCGCCGGTCTTGAAGAAATCGACCATCAGCTGAGCCGCTTCGACGGCAACGCTGAGCTGAGCTTCTTCGGTCGACGCGCCAAGGTGAGGCGTGCAGACGACGTTTTTCATGCCGAAGAGCGGGTTCTGCTTGCAGGGTTCAGACGGGTAAACGTCCAGGGCGACGCCGCCCAATTGTCCGCTTTCCAGACCGCGAACCAGAGCGGCTTCGTCGTAAATGCCGCCGCGAGCGCAGTTGATCAGGCGCGCTCCCTTGGGCAGCATGGCGATTTCAGCGTCGGAAATCATGCCGCGGGTGGCGTCGGTGAGCGGAGTGTGAACGGTCAACAGATCGCAGTACGGAAGCATGTCTTTGTAGTTCGCGTAGAGCGTAATTCCCAGTTCTTTGGCTTTCGCTTCGGTCATGAAGGGGTCGAATCCGATAACCTTCATTTCCATCGCCAGAGCGCGTTTTGCAATCGCCTGACCAATGCGTCCCAAACCGATAATGCCGAGCGTCTTGCCAGCCAGCTGAGTTCCAGTGTAGAGCTTTTTGTCCCAGCGGCCTTCGATCAGGCTTTGGTAAGCCGGCGCGGTATGACGAACCAGAGCGAACATGAGCGCCAGAGTCTGTTCCGCTGTCGAAAGCGTGTTTCCGCTGGGCGTGTTCATGACGATGATTCCCAAGCGGGTTGCCATCGCCTTGTCGATGTTGTCCGTTCCAACGCCCGCGCGAGCGATAGCGCGAAGACGCGTGTTGCCTTCCAGGACGTCAGCCGTAATTTTCACTCCGGAACGACAGATGGCGCCGTCGAATTCGGTGAGCGTCTTTTTAAGCTCTTCGCCCGCCAAACCCGTGCGAACCTCGTATTCGATTCCAGCGTTTTTCAACAAATCCAAGCCGTCCTGGGACAATGTGTCCAAAATTACGATTTTTGCCATCTGTTTAACTCCTTAAAGGTTAAAGGCATCGGTTTTCACGGTCAACAACCTTCGTCCGCCGCGCGGGGAAGTACCGCTAAATTTGTATCGATAGAAATTTATCTATATCTATCGTCAAATCTTTATTCAATTATTATAGCGAATTTAAAATTTATATGGAGGGGGGGCTAAGGAAAAATCTGGAATCGTTATAAACGATGCGGTTTTGAGTTAGGAGTGAGGAGTGAGGAAGGAGGAGTTAAATCTCCCCCCCCTGCCAAATTGGCATAAAATTAGATATATTGTCCTGTAATATATAATTCTAATATTATTTCCTTATTCTAATTTACCTATACAGGGCAGATTAATGCTCTGACGTCCCCGTTTTGGCGGATTTTGACGTTTGGCATAAAAATTGCACTTGTAGAGGGACATTGTTTATTTTGTCAAATTTGTAATGGGCGTCGACGTTTGCGGCGCAGACAGTAATTAATTAAGTCGCAAACGATCGGCAAATCATAAATCAAAATTCAAGCATTTAAGGAGGAAGCGCTGTGGCAAAACAGATGGCTTTTGATGACAAGGCTCGTCAGCCGATATTGGCGGGCGTTCAGAAACTGGCTCGCGCGGTAAAAAGCACGTTAGGTCCGCGTGGTCGAAACGTCGTATTGGATAAAGGCTGGGGTTCCCCGAAAGTAACCAAAGACGGCGTAACGGTCGCCAAAGATATTGAACTGGAAGATCCGGAAGAAAACCTCGGCGCGCAGCTGGTTAAAGAAGCCGCGTCTAAAACA
>JAZUMX010000140.1:0-2145 GCA_045603865.1 Thermoguttaceae bacterium | reverse complement strand
CTGGCGCAGCCGCAGACGTCGATGTCACAAATTGCCCAGCGTCTGGAATCCATGCGCCGGGAATTGATTAACAACATTATCGACGACGCTCACCCCACCGAAGGGCGAATTAAAGAACTCATCAACCAGCGGCAGACTCTGCTCAGTCGGCTGGAAAACGCTCAGACGGCTCAAAACGAGAACCGCCTGGCGCTCAATCGCATTCCAGACTTGCAAGCCCAGGTCGAAAAGCTGGACGAGCAGATTCGTCAGAGCAAATCGAAGATTGCGGAACTGGAACGGATGGAAAAAGCCGTCCCGCTGTACAATCAGTATCAATCGCTTGGCGTTGCGACTGACGTTTCGTCCAGTAAACGACAGGTCAGTCAGTACGACGTCCAGCAGGCGGAAAAGCTGGAATCGGAAATTGCCGGTTTGAAATCGAAAATCCAGTCGCTCAACTCGGAACTGTCACGCCTGCCGGCGGACGCTCCCGTTCAGACGACCGCGCCGGCGCCGGTTAAGAAATCGATTCCTGAAGACTTGCAGCTTCTACAGTCCCGTCGGGCGGACTTCCAAAATCTGGCGAAGCTGGACGGTCAGCTGGAACAGGTTAACGACCGGCTCAACACGGTTTGGAAGACGCTGGATTTGCCGAGCGAATGTCGGCTGAATTCCCTGCCGACGCAGGACGCTCTTGACCGGCTCGTTTCCGTCTGGAATAAAAAGGACGAAACGCGTCAGATTACAGAAGACGTTGAGGAGCAGGTGATGGTAACGCCGACGGTTCCCGTCTCGTCGCGCAATCGTCAGAAGTTGGCGGCGATAAATCAGCGATTGACGAATTTGCGGGAAAAGCTGCACTGGATCGAACGCCGCAACGATCTGGAATGGGGCGAAAACCACTTGAGAAATCAGCTGACCATTCTCAACTCCACCCCGGTTTTGTCGACTACAACCCGTTACACGTTTATAACCATTACCGCGCTGGCGATACTGGGCGTTTTTCTCTGGCTGCTCTATCTGCTTGGCTGGGTGTCGAAAGACGGGCTTTTGGGATCGCTGGGGTCGTTCGGCGTTGCGCTGTGTTTTTTTGGGCTGGCGGGCGTTGCGATTATGCGATATATGCTCGAAAAGGGCGCTGAAGACAAGCTCAAGGCGTGCCAAAAACATTGGGTAGCCGTAAAACAGCAGCTCGACGAGCATCTGGCGTTACAGCCGGAACTGGAAGAACGGCTTCGCGAAACGTCCAGCTCAACAGACGTCCCGATTGTACATCTGGGCGAATCAAGAGACGATTACGCCGATACGAAAAACGCGATTGCTCAGCTGGTTGAACAGGCGAAAAAGCTGGGCGCGCTGGCGGCGGAAGAGTCGGACGAATCGCTCTTAAAGCCTCAAAAATCTACCAGAACCGTTCAGAAAACCCGGACGGTAAACGTCTATACGCCTGAACAGTTCAATTCCCTTTGGTCAAATTCTCTCCGTCAGGCGGGCGCGCCGTCTGACTGGTCGATTGAACAGGTCAAAAACCTCCGGAAGAAGTACAACTGGATTCAGGAACTTTTTACGAAAAAGGCGTCTTTGGAGAGGCAGCGTCAGATTGATTTCCAGTCGCTGTCGACGCTCCGGCAAAAGCTCAATTCGCTCTTGCAGAAGTCTGCCGTTTCATATTCCTCCGGTTCGGATTTGGATCAGATTGACCGCTTGACAGAACTCTACGCTCAGCAGGAGACCGTGGTTCAGCCGGTTGCCGTTGTCAAGTCCCAGCCCAATCCCCGCCGGGTTGAGCTTCAGGGAAATGTAACACGGGAAACAGAAAAGCTGCGTCTGGCGGAAGGAAAGCTCAGCTATATTCTCGACGGGTTTGGATTGACGTCTTTAACCGCTCTGAAAGACCTGTTTTCCCGTCAGAATCAGGCTCTTCAGACGCAGCAGCGCAAGTCGGATCTGTTCCAAAAGATTCAGTCTGTTCTGGAACGTCCGTTTGCCAGCGCCAGCGAACTGATGGGAATCGTCAAGCCATATCCGGACGTCGCGTCTGTTACAAATCAAAAGAGAGCGCTTTCTCAAAACATCGAGAAATATCAGCAAACCAAACGGGAGTTGGAATCGCAGATCGAACAGCTTCGCCGACAGGCATACTCTGCGTCACAGGCCGACAGA
>JAZUMX010000139.1:0-4227 GCA_045603865.1 Thermoguttaceae bacterium | reverse complement strand
TGTTACGAAGGCGGAGAAAAACAATGCGGCGAATGCGGTACGTGCATTGACCGTCGAAAAGCGTTCGAGGCGAACGGCGTTGTAGATCCCGTTGGCTACGAGAAATAGCAAGCTGCTAGCTGATAGCCTCTAGCTATTAGCTTGATAAACCTGATTCGTGCATAATCGCAAGAAACAAGAATAACCAAGCTAGCGGCTAGGAGCTAGAAGCTAGAAGCGAATTTTACCAGAGAATATAATGTACACGATAATTAAACAGTTTGATATTTCTGCCGCTCACAAGCTAAACCTGAATTATCTGAGTAACTGCTCAACGCTGCATGGGCACAACTGGCGGATTAAAGTGTTTTGCCGATCGAAGGAATTGAACGAAAACGGAATGGTTATAGACTTCACCCAGATTAAAGAGCTGGTTCAGAACAAGCTAAACCATGCGTATCTGAACGATATTCTGGATTTCAATCCGACAGCGGAAAATATTGCAAAATGGATTGTGGACACCGTTCCGTTCTGCTATAAAGCCGTCGTTGAAGAGACGGACGGCAGCATTGCAATCTATGAAAAAGACGTACAAGATTAACGAAATCTTCTATTCCATTCAGGGAGAGGGGGCGAACGCCGGCGTTCCTGCCGTATTCGTCCGATTTTCCGGCTGCAACCGCCGCTGCCCGTTCTGTGACACTGACCACGAATCCGGCGTCGAAATGACTGCTGAGCAAATTCGTCAAGCGGTTGAAAAGGCGAGCGACGGTCTAAAGACAATGGTCGTTTTAACGGGCGGAGAACCGACCCTGCAATTATCTGAAGACGAAAATCTGTTCCCTGACGCCGGCGACCGCCGATTGGTTGCTATTGAAACCAACGGAACGGGCGCCGTCCCTAGTTGGATTGACTGGGTAACCGTGTCGCCCAAAGAGAATATCCCGCTTGACAAACTGCCCCGATTTAACGAAGTCAAACTGCTCTTTGACAAAACCCGTCTTGACTATTTCCAGCTCTTTAACCGCGACGGAATCACAGCGTTTATTCAACCGATCGAACGCAGCGGGGAATACAATTTCGACGAAGCGATCGCCTTCGTCAAACAGAACCCCCGCTTCCGCCTTTCCGTTCAGATTCATAAACTGATAGGGATGCAGTGAACGTCTTAAGTATCAATTGTGACATTTCGGGGAGTGCGGCGGCTTGACGCCGCACTTTAACCGCTAACGCGGTTGCCCGGGAACTCACGTTCCCGGCTCGCCTTATTTCTCCCACTTAAACGCTCGCAAACTCGCGGCGGAGCAGGGGATGGTTACGTTGCCGTTGTTGACGCGGAATTTCTCGCCGGTTACGCAGTCTGTCAAAACGCCGTTGGGAAGGTCGTCAATTTTGACCTTTTGGTCTGTATAGGCAAGGTTGCAGACGAAGTACCAGACGCGGTTCTGGCCGGCGTCGATTTTCCTGACCCATTCCTGACCGTACTTTTCTTTTTGAATTAACACGCTTGGCAGGGCGGGCAGGGACAGGAACGCCTGAGTAAACTTCCGGTAGACGTCCGGGAATCCGCGCTGATACGTGTTGCCGCACAGATACCCGATTTGCGTCGGGTCGCCTTTGGCAACGGCGGCGACTTCCGCCAGGACGCTGAACTTACCAGCGCGTTCGACGTCCGCGACGAAGTAGCCGAGAATCTCGGTCGCCTTCCCGTCGATTTCAGCGTTCATCTCGTTCTCGTTGAGGCAGAAATGCCGAATCGCGGTCAAGCCGGCGCGGGAGCGGAACTGTTCCATGTCCTCGTCGGCGGAATAGAATTTATTGAACGTATAGGAGAACATGGCGTCGGTCGAGTTCTTAATTCCAGCCGGGTACGCCGGCGGGGTGGAATGTCCGACTTCGTGTCCGCCCCAGTCCATCTGCCAGGACAGAATTGATTTCGGGTACAGATGTTTCTCTAACACCTCTGTCAAGGGCAGCTGTTTGACGTACCGCTTTTCGTAACATTCTTCCTGAACTTTCGTTTCCCAGTATTCCGGGTTGTCGTTGACGACGCACATTTTGTAACGCCAGGAGTCCTTTTTCCCTTCGCCTGCCAGCTGAGAGGGGATCGGCCAGCCGGGTTCGGAACTGTCGGCGGTAAAGAGGACGAACGACTTCGGGTCGTTTTTCTCTCGCAGGTATTTCGCGACGTTTTCGATGAACTGGGCGCGTTTCGAGAACCACCAGATTCGGTACTTGTCGAGCAGTTGAGAGTCCTTCTGGATGTCCTCTCTTGTAACGGCTTTGCCGCCGTTCGCCTCGGACGCAAACTGCTTGAGGTTGTTGTCGTTGAACGAAACGGGGACGCTCGACGGTCGGCATCGAATCCAGGCGCCGAGGAATTTCGGGACAACCTTTTTCCCGTCCGCCGTTTCCGCGCCGTCTTTGTATTTCAGAACCGTCAGGTCGAGGATTTTCTGGAAATCTTTGAGCGTATCGGGGTCGGCGACGTCGACGTTGGCGCGTTCGCACCACCAGATGTGCGTGTACTTGTCGCCGCCGGAGAGACGCTTGGCGCGCTTTTGCGAGCCGAGAGCCTTGGACTTGTCGCCCCCAATGGCGCCGTAGTATTCGTAGTAGGGCAGAATCGGCATGTCGTACTGCGCTGCCAACGCGACGAGATGATCCCACAGGTCGTTGTTAAGCGGCTCGAAAATCCAGCTGTTGCCGCCGTAGGGTTCGGAATTCCAACCCTGATTGTATCCGAATTCCAGCAGGTCTTTGCAGAAGACGTTGACGCCCATCGCCTTCGACCATTTCATCTTGTACTCGTACCAGTCGGGAATGTTGGTAACGCCGCGATAAACCGACTGACGCTGCTCAGCGTTCTTTTCCATTGTAACAGCGCCGTCCGCCATTTCTTCTCGCCAGAACAGACGCCGCTTGGGCAAATCCTCCGGCGGATAGTTTATCTTTGCCGTCAGCTTGGACTCGTCTTTGACGGCGTACAGACGAATCGTCGCAGCCGCTGCACCCTTGGAAAGCGGATCCAAATATCCCGGCAATTGGCTGAGAATGACCCAGAACCCGTCTTCCGGATTGAGTTCCCGCTTGCCGGCGCCGCGATACCGCGTAATCGGGCAGTACCGGTCGTGAAGCCAGAACAGCCCCGACCACGTTTCCAGACGTCCGGATAAGGGCAGGGTGAGCGATTCCGGGTTCGTGTTGACGTACCGACCCATCAACGCGTCGCCGACCGTCGCTCCGGTCGAAACGCCGTTGATTGTCTCGTTCCCGCCGTTGTGAACGAAAAACGCCCGGCTGGCGTCCTCGGGAAATTCGACGCACAGAATATACGCCTTCCCCGGCTGAAGGTTCAAGCCCTTCCCGACTTTCCACGCCATGTACTGCGGCGATTTCTCGTTGGGAGGCAGAACCCGGCACGGACGTCCGCAAAGCGTCTCGACCTTGGACGCGCCTGCAGGGAACTCTGTAAACAATTCAGAATCGGAAACCGCGTCAGAACAGCGGATTTCCTGAACCAAAGTCAGCTCGCCCCATTCCGGGGGAACCGCCGCCTGAGCGGCGCTGACAAACAGCAAAGCGATAAGAGTGAGTGTGATGGTACGCATGGCAATTAGGGAGTAGGGAGTAGGGAATAGGGAATAGTTTAAGGCAATAGGCAGTAGGCAGTAGGCAGTAGGGAGATTTAAACTACTGCCTCTTGCCTCTTGCCTACTGCCTTCCTTAAATTCTACCCGTTTCTTCTTCAAAATACAAGACGGTTTTTGCAGTAAAAATTAAAATAGATAAAATGTATCGATTTTTCCGATAAAATTGATTTTTCTGGTTAAGCTGAGTTTAACGACGGACGATAGAATAATTCGTAATGCGTAATTACGCAAAGCGTCTCAATAAATTCACGCAATCCCCCTAAATTTACAAAATTATTATCATGCATAGTGTAAATCGGATTTTTACCCTGTTTGTCGTTCTGGCAGTCTTCGCGTCTGCTCGTTCTTTCGGCGGCGAGTTCACTCCCATGCCAACGCTTTTCGACTCCGTTGACGTTCAGCAGACAACGTCCAATAGCTCTCCGACGTTGCACAGTGCAGAGGACATTCAGTTTCCTGAACCAGCCAATGACGTCGATTTAGCGTTAATTCCGGCGCCGGAAGAAGGCAGTAGGCAAGAGACAGTAGGGAGTAGTAATTTGCCGGGAACGAATTCAGCTCCTGCTCCTCTCGCAACTCCCAACTCGCAACCCGC
>JAZUMX010000138.1:0-3019 GCA_045603865.1 Thermoguttaceae bacterium | reverse complement strand
TGCTTCATCTCCCAGGCTCTGGACATCTGCAACGTCCTCGGCGGAAAAGAAGCCGTCGTTCCGCTGCCGTCCTTCAACGACGCCTATCAGACTCAGCGCGTTCTGGAAGCCGCCTTGCTGTCAGCGTCAGAAAAACGCTTTGTCAAGATGGAAGAAGTCTATTAATCTTGCCGATACGGTTTTAACCGATACTGTCTGCTAAACGTACAGCCTCGCCTTTGACGATGGCTGTACAATTTAAAACGGTCTGCGATACATTTGGTTATTGCAGACCGATTGTTTTACAGACGTCTTTCGTCATTTTTCTCATTTTCTCCAAATTGTGAGAATAAGAGAACTTATGAACCGCGCTGCGTGTTTGTTCGTATAGAAAACGCAATGCAAAAAGAGAATTACACCGTCCTGCTGGGATTGGAAATCTTGTTCCTGTCGTTCTTCGCGACGTCGCTGTGCCTGTCGTTTGACTTGTGGCAGCCAGCAGGCGGAACGCTGCCAATTGACGGCTGCGCCGTTTGGGGAGAGCGTCAGAACGATCTGGAAAAGCCTGTTTTATGGACGCAAACTCTTCGGGACTACTACTCTGTTTCTCTGCTGAAAAATCCATGGCGAATGGTTCGTCTGATTCTGTCCGTCTTTCCGTGGACGTTTTTCGGACTGGCGATCTGTCACGTTGTCTACACGCACGCGAAGGAAAATCGTCTTATTGACCCGTTCTCCGCCGGGCTGACCGCGGCAAAAGAATTGCTGCCGTTTTGGCTCGGCGGCGCTGTCTCGATTGGCTTTGCCATCGGGCTGGTGATAGTTTACAAACTTCATCCCAATTTTACTAATCCGTACCTGGCAATCACGACGTTTTATATTTTTGTGATTGGATTCGGGATCGCTTTTCTGATCAACCTGGCGTACCTGGCGATGCAGTTTGCAAATCAGGCGTACCAGAACCGAACAACCGACGAACCAGAAAAGCCCGTTCAGAAACTGCTCTGGAAACTGCGCTGGATTCTCTGGAAAGTATTTGAAGGGACGCTGGCGGCGGTTTTCGCCTATATCCCGATGCTGGTGTTAGCTCTCGTTTTGCACCATATTATCTGCTTTATGGTCTTTGGATTTAACCCGTGGATTCCGATGAGAAAAGAAGACGCTACGTTGGCAGCGCTGAGTTTTATCCCGCTGGTCGTCCTCAACGGCTTCTTCTGGACGGTCATGGCGCGCATGTACATAAAAATTCACGCCGCGACAAAATAGGCGGGGGTTGCAATTCTTTCCTGATTGAAATATAATCTAATTGTTCTACTGGATAGATAATTGTAACGTTTTAACTGTTATTAGAATTCTCACAGAAGCGCCATTATGACAAACGACCAGTCCGATCAGGACAAAAAAGTCCGCGACTTACGTTCTAAAGCAGAAAATTTTTTTAACAAAAGCGAAGTTGACCGCTTTGAAGAAATGTTTCAAACGGGAGAATTCGATTTCAAGCGCCCTACTACGCGCGGGAGCGACTGCGCGGTTCTTCTATACTCGGCGCTATTAGGCGATCTGAACCGGGTTAAAGAACTAATAAAAAAAGGCGCGGACGTCAACGCAAAGGGCGATTGCAATAGAACGGTTTTGTATTTTGCCGCCCGAAGCGGGAATCTGGAACTTGTTCAATGGCTGGTTGAGCAGGGATTGGACGTCAACGCAAAAGACAATATGGGAGAAACCGTCTTGCATTGCGCCGCTAATAGCGGGAGTCTGGAATTGGTTCAATGGCTGGTTGAGCAGGGAATCAATGTCAATTCCAAGAAAGCCAGCAGGGAAACCGTCTTGCATGCAGCCGCCGAAAGCGGGAATCTTAAACTGGTTCAATGGCTTATTGAACAGGGAGCTAACGTTAAAGCAAAAGTTATTGGCGGAGAAACCGTCTTGCATTATGCCGCTATGAGCGGAAATGTGGAACTGGTTGAGTGGCTCATAACGCAAAAGGGAATGGATATAGACGCAAAAGGCAGTAATATCGAGTGGTCGGTTTTGCATTTTGCCGCCGAACGCGGTCATCTTGAACTGGTTCAATGGCTTGTTGACCATGGAGCCGACGTATATGCAAAAGATATCGATAGAAAGACTTCCCTGTATTTTGCTATTGTCAGCGGAAATCAGAAACTGGTTGAATGGCTCGTAATTGAAAAAGGATTGGACGTCAACGCGAAAGACAAGGACTGTGAAACGCCCATAATTTATGCCGCCAGAGAGTCGAATTGGGAATTGGTTGAGTGGCTCGTTAACCATGGCGCCGACGTTAATGTAAAAACGGAAGGGGGGCGCGCTTTTTTGCAATCTGTTGCTGCTAACGAGAATCTGGAACATGTTCAATATCTCGTTGACCATGGCGCTGACGTCAATGCAAAAGACAATTACGGAAGGACTGTATTGCATTATGCAACTAAGTATGGGAAAATGAACCCCGTTTGGATTTCCGCTGACGGCAATTCAAAAGGCAAAGACGAAACTTGCTTTTATTATGAAAACGATAATAACAACCTTGAATTAGTTCAATGGCTTGTTATTGAAAAAGGGTTGGACGTAAATGCAAAAGACAACGAAGGAACGGCGATTTTGCATAACGCTGTCTATCAAGGCAATCCGAAAGTGATTCAATGGCTATTAGAACAAGGAGCCGACATCGACGTAAAAGATAATAAAGGGTTGACGGTCTTGCATTATGCCATTGAAAATATATTCCCATCCTTTGGACTGATTCAATGGCTAATTGACCACGGCGCTGACATTAACGCCAAAGACAATGACGGCAAAACGATATTGCAATACGCTGCTGACAGAAGAAATCCGAAACTGGTTAAATGGCTAAAAGAGCATGGCGCTCAGTAGGTCATAAGCGTAGAGAGGTTGAAATTGTACGCCTTTAGGCATTCGTTCCTCACTGCTTTAGCTGTGAGAAAAATTAAATAAAAATCGTAGCCCACGCCTTCAGGCGTGGGATCCAAAACAACGTAGATAATATTTTTACGCACAAATC
>JAZUMX010000137.1:0-2099 GCA_045603865.1 Thermoguttaceae bacterium | reverse complement strand
AAAACCCCATCGAACAGGGCGGCACGTACCCGCTGCCGGAGGCGCAGCTGGACCGGTTCATGTTCAACGTCCCGCTGACGTATCCCAACGAAAAGGACGAGTTGGAAGTGATTCTGCGCTGTCAGCCGGGGGAATCGGCGCCGCTTAAGGCGCAGGCGTCGGGCGAGCTGATTCGGCAGTTCCAAAAGCTGGTCAGGTCGATGCCGGTTGACGAGCAGACGGCGCGGCGGGCGCTGAATATCGTTCGGCAGTCGCGACCGGAGGAAACGTCTTGCGACGCGGTTCGTCAGTACGTTCGCTGGGGAGCGGGTCCGCGAGCGGGGCAGTATCTTGTCCTGGCGGCTCGCGCGGCGGCGGCGATGGACGGGCGCGCTAACCCGCTGCCGGAAGACGTGAAAAAAGTCGCGCCACTGGTAATGCGTCACAGAATCGTTCTCAATTTCCATGCGGAGGCGGAAAACGTCAACGCAGACGAAGTAGTCAAGCAGATAGTCGACAATGGATAATAACGCAGTGCGTCTTCCTGACGAATTCTCCCCGCTCGATTTGAGCCTAACGACGCTTGCTCAGCTGTCGGGTTTGAAACTCCGCAGCCGGCGCGTCGTTGAGGGCTTGCTGGCAGGAGAGCATCGCGGGGCGGGACAGGGCTTGGCGGTTGAGTTCGCTCAGCTTCGCCCGTACTCGCCGGGAGACGAACTGCGCAGAGTCGATTGGAAAGTGTACGCCCGCACCGACAAACTGCACGTGCGGCAGTACGAGGAGGACGTCGATTTATGCGTCTATATTTTGCTTGACGCCTCCGCGGGAATGGGGTACAAGGGGGCAGCGTCCCCGTTGAGCAAGTTTGAATACGCCCAGATTCTGGCTGGAGTCAACGCCTATTTGACTCTGCGTCAAAACGATTCCGCCTGTTGGGCGGCGTCCGGAAAAGACGTCAATGTCAGCGCGCCGTTTCGCGGTCTGAACCAGTGGACGACGTTTCTGGACTCGCTGGACGAGACTTCTGTAACAAATCGCTTTCCAAACGGAAACGCCTCGATCAGCGCGGCGCTTTCTCACGTCTTAACGCGCTGGCAGAGAAAGGGGCTGGTTCTGGTTTTCAGCGACTTCTTCGACGCGCCGGAATCGGTGGAATCCGCTTTGAAACGGCTTCGCGCGATGGGACACGACTGCCGCGTCTATCAAGTCCTTGACCGGGACGAGCTGACCTTTCCGTTCAATAACAGAACCCGTTTTGTCGATTTGGAATCGGACGGGCGCGGTCTGGACGCGGAGCCGTCACAGATTAAAGCGGCGTATCTGGAAGCTCTGGAGCGTCATCTCTGCGCGATCCGGTCAATTTGCAGCGCTCTGGAAATCGAGTACCGTCTGGCGCCGACCGACGTCCCAATTGAGCAGATTCTTCGCGGAGGGGGGACGACATGACGCTGTTACAACCCTGGATTCTGCTGACTCTCCCGCTTGCGCTGGCGCCGTTGGTTCTGTACTGGCTTCGACGCCGCTGGACGGAACGCCGCTCGTGGGCGGCTATGGACATCCTGTTACAGGCGTACAAAACGGCGGCTCCAAAGCAAAAACAGTCCGACGTCGTCCAGCTGATTCTGCAAACCTCGCTGATCCTGCTGGCTGTCGTGCTGGTTGCTCAACCGGTGTTTTACGTCCCCCAGCAGACCGAGGTTTCCAACTCGCAATCCAATGCCCCGGCGGAATTACATAGCGTCTATTTGGTTGTTGATGACGCCTCGACCAACGCCCCAGCGTATTTCAAGGCGGGATTTGAACAAATCGGAGACGACGTCCGCGTTGACGTTTCGCCCCCAGATGCCGCTAACCCGACAACGGCTCAAAACGCCGACGTCTTGATTCTGCATGGAGTGCGTCGCGTCCCGCAATGGCTGGCAAAAGTCGTAGAGAATCGGGGAACGGAACGCCGCCCAGTCTGGATTTTCGCCCCGCATTGTCTGGACGAATCGTCTCGCCAGCTCTTAAAAGACGTTTTGCCGCCGCTGGCAGGCGGACCGTCCAAGACGGCGCGGTCGTATGAATCCCGCAACCCCCCCCGACTGCTGTGGCAGACGCCGCACTTAGAACCGCAGGCT
>JAZUMX010000136.1:0-2062 GCA_045603865.1 Thermoguttaceae bacterium | reverse complement strand
ATGTACTCCGGCTCGCCGTTGGCGGAAATGACGTAGATGTTTTTGCCGTCGCCGTCACAGCGCGTAACGGCAAACGAATGTGTCATCGGCATGCAGCGGACGTAGCTGTGCTGCCGCGACGAGCAGAAAATAATGTGCCCGTCCGGCGCGAAAACCGGGTCGAGGTCGTCGTAGTCGCCGCGGGTGAGCTGGCGAACGTCCGTCCCGTCCGAGTTGACTTTGTACAGATGGAACGACTTCTCCCCGACGGGTTTGTAACAGAACAGAACTTCCTTCGCGTCGTAGGATAAGTCCGGACGCCAAAACGCGCCGCCCATGCCCTCGGAGAGGTTCTTCTTGACGTCACGGGGATTCAAGCCGATAATCAGCAGACGTCCGCCGTCCGCGCCCTCAAACCCGTTGCGGTGCCGCGTTTCGTGCCCCCACTGATCGGTTTTGTCGTCCTTGTCCCCGCGCGGGTACGGGTTCTCAACCATCAAAATGGAATCGAAGTCCAGCAGCGGGTTGGAGAACATGATTTCCCGCTTGACTTTTCGGACGTCAAAGTACAGAGTCTGTAACGCCTCGGCGTCGTCGGGATTGACGTCTTTGAGTTTCGCCTCCAGTTCGTCCAGCTTGGCGACGTACGCGGACAAGTCCGGCGCGCCCGGCATCTTCCCGATTCTCTCGGCGGCTTCTTTCGCCCAGCGGATCTCGTTTGCGATTTTCTCGGCGGTGAAACTGTTCTCCGCCTGATACGTCCAGTCTGTAATCAAGTCCTGCTGAGCCTGTTCCGGCAGTTTGTCGAACGGCGTACACGCCGCGAAGCAAACGGAACTGACAGTCAAAACAAACAGCGTTGCAAGGGAGTAGAATATTCTCATTTTATAATCGTGGGGTTGAATGATTGAGGTTAACGCCGATGGGCGGGAATGCCAAGGCGCAATCTGGGAGACTGCTGGGAGAGAACTGGGAGGTTGCTGGGAGAACGCTGGGAGGAGCTGGGAAAATGTTGGAAAAGCGCTGGGACGTCGCTGAAATTCCCAGCAGCTCCCAGCTATTCCCAGAAGTTCCCAGAATCCTCCCAGCTTTTAACTTTTGTGTGAACGAATATTACTTAATTTCCTTTGTATCTGGAATCATCTGACCGTCTTTGCGGCTTCCGAGCAGGGCGTGAATCTGCCCTTCAATGCCGTAGTGGACGCTGTGTACGGACGCGTCTGCAAACGCCATGTTCATCGACGATACGTGTGCAGAGCCAAATCGCCAGAAGTAGTTTTGCCACGGGAATGATTTAGGAACGTTATTGATGTCGTGCAGCGGCGGCATGAGGAAATTTGCGACAGTATAAGCGTTTTTATCTCCTGTTTCAAAACATAAATCCTGAGTACCTTTGAGAGATGCGCTGTTGTTGACGGCGTCATAATCTTCTGCAGTTCGACCATAGCACCAGCGAAGAATGTCCGGGTCGTGTCCAACAAACATGGGCTCGTTATCGCCGCGGCAATCATTAACGCCGTTGTAGGCTTTCGCGTCAACGAATTTTTCTCCAATCATATACGTATTGCTCATACCGTCAGTAATGTCGCTTTTGCCGATTTCGGTAGCGCAATAAAAAATCCCCTTATTTTTTTGGCGATGATATGGATTTTCAGGCCAACTCTGTCCCGTCGCCAGTTTCTGGTCAAAATCCGGCTTGCCGGTATTGGGGAAATTGCTGTACATGTTTTTTCCGTATGACCCCGCGTTGCCGGCGTAGTCAGTTCGGCAATAGTAGGCTGGCTTACCGGCGTTGTTCATAGTAATACCGGTAACGTTATTACAGATGTCCGCTTTACGGCGCGTTGGGCAGTTCATAACCGCAATAGGCGTTTGAACCATTTCCATCAAGGCGTTTTTGAGTTCTGTTCCTTTTTTGCCCAAGCCTTTGTCGTGAAGAGCGGTTTGGTCAATGTACGGGAGAACGTTAAAAAACCAGCCGCCGGGCTGATGCCGTCCGACGCCGGCGTTCGGGTCGCCGACCCAAACGTTGTTCCAGCCGCCGGTGGGGAAGAACCCGTGAGCGGCTTCGTGGTTAAGACAG
>JAZUMX010000135.1:0-2317 GCA_045603865.1 Thermoguttaceae bacterium | reverse complement strand
AAACGGGGCTTACCCCGTCCTGACCGGATACGTCTTTTTATTACAGTATATTATATATAAAGTTGCAATTTTGTAAATAGGGATATTAAAAGAAGTTTTGCGAGGGGACTGCCTAATTGAGTTGAAAATAATAAACAAGACGGAATATAAGTTATTATCAGAAAAACCGTTATTCTTCTTACATTCGGATTATTTTTGCACCTAAATTACGCTATTTTCCCATTCCGAAAAAAATTTTTGAACGAGCGCTTGTAATTTTTTAAGAATCTATTAAAATTTAGCCAATTAATATTGATAGAAGCAAAAAAGAAGCAAACAGCAAATCAATTCGTGAATATTAATTGAGAAAAAATATTTTTCCTAATTGATATAATCGATACAATCCTTATATTCGGCTGTTTGATTTTTCCCACCTCGATTTCCCCGCCTTTAATCCTACCTGCCTTTGAGATGAACAGATTCCAACGTAAAACGCCAGCAATGGCTCGATTGATTGTAATCCGCGGCGCCGCCACAACGGATAGCGTTACCATTCCTTTGCCCTGTCTTATCGGTCGCGGTCGAGAAGTTGATTTATGCGTTGACAGCTTAATCGTAAGCCGCAATCATTGCCGTCTGGATTTACAGGACGGAAAAATCTTTCTTACCGATTTGGGATCTCGAAACGGCACTGTCGTCAATGACCAGTTCATTCCAGAAAACGTTCCTGTAGAGTTAAGCAATCAGAGCGCGTTTTCTATCGGACCGTTAACGTTTCAGCTTGAATTCCAGCCGACGGAAATCATTCATCGCGACAATCAAAGCGCCGTCAGCCACGAATTGCACGTTGCCAGCTGAGTATACAAGAGAGATTGAAAGGCGGTAATGAAGCGACCGGCGGGAGCGAAATTACGCTTTCGCCGACAGGCGAACCAGACGCCGCGTCCATATCTTTTTGCTTCGTATTTAACCTTTTACCTCTGACGTTTTCTGTATTTTTCAAAGTTCTTATAAATTCCTCTAGCATAAAATTGTAAAATTGGATATAATATATAGAGTTGCGAGTTGAGAAAAGTTCGGACGGTTCTCAACTCAATTGCTATTTATCCACTATTATTTACACTTTCCATTATCATGAGTCAAACAGACCCTAACATCAGTAAACAGCTTAAAGATAAACTTGATAGCCTTGGTTTGAACGCGGAAACGCTTTACGATAAGTGCAAAGCCATGGCGAATAACCTTTGGTGGTCGTGGCATCCGGAAATCATCAACGTCTTTCGCGACCTCGACCCGGATTTGTGGCGCAAACTGGATCACAACCCGATTGCTCTGCTTCGGACCTACGAAAACGATCAGGAAAAGTTTTACGATCGAGTGTTTGAGTTGACAATGGAAGGGCGAATCAATTACGCGTTCCGCAAGCTCAAGCAGTACATGACCGACCGTCCGATTTGGGCAAAGACGAACATCGGCGTTTTGGGCGCTCGTCCGGTAGCGTACTTTTCTCTGGAATTCGGCATTCACGAATCCGTTCCGATTTACTCCGGCGGTTTGGGCGTCCTGGCTGGCGACCACGTCAAGTCCGCCAGCGGCATGGGCGTTCCGCTGATTGCTGTCGGTCTGTTCTATGACGAAGGATACTTCAAACAGCATCTGGATTCCAACGGAAATCAGCAGGAAGAGTACATCAACACCAAGATTGAAGATCTGCCCATGCAGCAGGTTCTCGACAAGGACGGCAAACCGTTACGCATTCGTATTGAAACGCGAGACGGGGCAATTTTCGCCCGCGTCTGGAAGATTCAGGTCGGGCGCGTTGAGCTTTATCTGCTCGATACCGACGTCGAAGAAAACGAACAGTGCAATCGCAAGCTGACTTCTCGACTTTACGGCGGCACAAACGAAGACCGCATTCGCCAGGAGCTAATCGTTGGCGTCGGCGGCGTTCGCGCGCTGCGAGCCGTTGGAATCAATCCCGGCGTTTATCATCTTAACGAAGGACACTGCGCTTTTGCGACGCTGGAAGTCATGCGCGACTACATTCACGAAGACGGCATGTCGTTCGACGAAGCCCAGCACACCGTCAATCGTCAAACCTGCTTTACAACGCATACGCCGGTTCCCGCCGGGCACGACCGATTCAATCAGCAGCTGATGGAAAAGTATCTCGAACCGATGAGCCGTTCGCTGGGAATCAGCATTGATCAGCTCATGGCGTTGGGACGCGTTCATCCGGAAGACCACAACGAAACGTTCTGCATGACCGTTTTGGGCATGAAAATGGCGCGATACGTCAACGGCGTAAGCAACCTTCACGGCGTTGTTTCCCGCCGCA
>JAZUMX010000134.1:0-2501 GCA_045603865.1 Thermoguttaceae bacterium | reverse complement strand
CACAAGCTAATAGCTAGCAGCTAGCAGCTAATTACGCATTCCGCATTACGCATTCCGCATTATCACCACCATGAGCATATTTCATAAAATATTAGTTGCGTTGATATTCCTGACAATTCCGTTCAACTTCTTTTTTGCATGTCGAACGTTGAAGACGCATCAGATTTGGCGCGAAAAGATTAACGCGCTGGAAAAGCAGATCGCCCAGGTTGAGAAAGATTGTCACGACCTGGAATATGGAGTTGTGGACGAAAAAACCGGCGAGGTAACAACAAAGGGAATCCGCCAGCTGGTTTGCGACCTCGATTCAATTATGTTTCAGCGCGGGCGCGCCTGGTTTGACGCCACTGCTGAAATCGACGCTGAGTCTGGCGCCGTTATTTTGGAAGTCCTTGATCCCAGCCCGCACAATATCGTTGCTGGCACCATTCTTTATTGCTTTGACGCAGCTCCGCTGGATGAAGAGGGTCATTACATTGGCAAATTCACGGTTACAGAGGCAGACGATTCAAAAATTCAACTTCTGCCCAGCATGGAAATGACTTTGTCAGAATCCAAGGGGCTTCATCCCAATGCACATCTGACGGATAAACTAAAGAAAGCGTCAGAAGCCTGGAATTTGTATGAAAAAATGCCTAGAGACGAACACGCCATGTACGCCAAAATGGACGAAGAGAAGATTCGGAATCTCATGCCGGAATCCAGCGCGAATGAATTCGTCAACGACGGCAAAGACGATCCGGACAGACCGGGTATGAAATACGAACGCAAACTGCGAGATTACGAGCGCATTTTCGACGCCGTTTCGAGCAAGTCCGCCAAGCTGGACGACCTGATTGTTGCGGCTGAATTCGACGCCGCCTACGCCAACAGCGCTTTGGAAGACGCCAAGGGTTTGGAAACGGCTCAGGAAAATCTCAAAAAGCAGCTGGCTGATCAGTTAGACAAAGTCAGAGCGGAACGCGACGCTATCGCCGCTCACGTCAAGACGTTAAACGCTCGTTATAATCTGTATGTAGATAAAATCCAAAAGGTACGCGCTGAAAACATCAAGTTGGCAAAACAGATTGACGCCGCTCAGCGGGAAGCCGCCAAGAGAATTTACGCTCGCGCCAGAGCGAACGGCGTTGCGTCTTCATTTTGACGTTTTGAAGCCCAGACGGATTTTCAGCCTAACGGCTTTTAATTGAATTAAAAAAAGAATCGGGAAGAAAAAACTCTTCCCGATTTTTTATTGTCTTGACGACCGAACGACCGAATTTGATTTTATTATTCCAGCTTAACTCGCGGGTCAATCAAAGCGTAGGCGATATCGACAATCAGGTTCATTAAATAGAGCAAAAACGTGAACAGCATTACCATTCCCATTGCCAGAGTGTAGTCTCTTTGAATGGCGGCTTCAATAAAATGGGCGCCCAAGCCGGGAATGAAAAATATCTGTTCTATAACCAGCGACCCGGTTATAATACCAGCAATCGCGGGACCCAAAAAGGAGACGACAGGCATAATTGCCCCGCGCAAGGCGTGTTTGAAAATAACCGTCGTTTGACGCAGTCCCTTGGCTTTCGCCGTGCGAATATAGTCTTGAGACAAGACGTCCAGCATGCCCGTTCGAGTCAGTCGGGCGATATACGCCGCATACGGCGCGCCCAAACAGAAAGCCGGCAATACCAGATGAATCGGCGTTCCCCAGCTGGCGACCGGAAACAGCGGAATGATAAAAACGAACAAAATGATTATCAATCCCGCCAGGACGAAGTCTGGAAGAGCGATTCCAATTGTCGCCAGGCTCATTAAAATGAAGTCCGAGGGCGAATTCCGATGCGTTGCCGAAACGATTCCCGCCGTTATTCCCAAAAAGACGGCAAACGACATCGCCAAAAAACCGAGCGTCGCGGAAATGGGCATGCCCTGGCGAATAATATCGTTGACGGTAAAGTCTGAGCGGGTAAAGCTGCAGCCGAAATCCCCCCGGCACATATTCCAAAGACTTGTCAGATACTGTTCATACAGTGGAGCGTCAAGATTATATCTTGCTTTTAAGTTCGCTTCCACTTGCGGATCGAGTTGACGTTCGCGGCTGTATGGACCTCCGGGAGCGGCGCGCATTAAAAAGAAGCTAACCGTAAAAACCACCCAGAGGGTCAATAACATCCAGCCAACGCGCTTGATAATAAAAGGAAGCATGGGGTTAATTCGGAATTCGTAATTCGTAATGCGGAATTGAAAATAAGGCAGTTGGCAAGAGGCATTAGTGGGTTTTAAACTACTGCCTACTGCCTATTGCCTACTGCCTAAACCCTACTTTTTCTTTGCCGGCTTGATTGGAATCTTGAGGCGCTGAACGAAGTGCTGCGCGCCCTTGGATTCGGTCAGTTCAGCCGCTTTGAGTCTGGCGGCGGCTTCCTGATCAAAGGGGAAGTCAAACAGCTTTTTCATTTCCGGAGAGAAGACGCCCCAGCAAACTTTGCATGGACCTTCCAAAAGAGCTTCGATCTTTT
>JAZUMX010000133.1:0-3612 GCA_045603865.1 Thermoguttaceae bacterium | reverse complement strand
TATTGACCTCCTACGCAGTTCTAGCGGATGCGTTTCGCGCCTATGTCCTATTCCCTATTCCCTACTCCCTATTGTCTACTGCCTGATTCCCATGGATACAAACGAACAAGAATCCGACCTGTCGTCTAAGGCTACTCAACCTGTTAAGAAAAACTGGCCCCGCAGAGCAATAATGGTCTCAATCGTCGTCAACGTTTTGATTATTATTGCGCTGGGATTTTGTTACATTTCGTTCAAGTCAGACAAGACCCCTTCAACGCCTCCGCCGGTTACGCAGTCAGAGTCAGAGCCGGAGCCGCCATCTGAACCGCAAGTCGTTCCTCTGCCGGGCGAGAAAGCCAAAGACACGGTCAATCGCGTATTGGAAGAGCAGACTCAGGCGGCGGCAAATCGGACGGACGAAGAAAATCTCACAGTTCTGGAAGAACAGGGCAAGCGTCTGGAGCAGTTTTCTTCCGAGGAGTCCATCGACCAGATTGCCGACCAGTTTCATTCCTGGGCAGGAACAGAGGAACGCGCCACCGAGCCGGCTCCCGACACCCCAATGCAAACGGCAAAAACCATTTCCAGTTCCAATTTCGACACCTCAACAGCGCAGTTCTACGACGTTAAAAAAATCCGTTCGAAATCGACTGGAAAAATCAAATACAAAGCCATTCTTTTAGACGCTCAAGGCAGAACGTATTCAATGGATCTGCCTGATGAAGACGGGGAAAGACTCTATCCGGTTTTCAAACAGATGAAACAGAACCCTCTCATGGCGCAGGTTTACAAAAAGATTATCATGCCGTTAATCGACAAACAGCTCAAAGACTTGCGCGGAGAAGAAAACGAATAGACGAAATGAGCGCAAGGACATATTCAGGGGTTGCCTGAATGATTCATCCATTATCATGCGCTTAATTTCAGTCTTGCAAAAAGAGAAACAAACCGATTAGGGGCAATAACGCCTTGACGACCAACTATTTTCAATCTTCTCTTGATTCTTTTAAATAATCTATTTATATTATTCTAAAAAAAGTTAAACGCCCCCTTGACTTATTAATTACATAAAATAGAATAACAATAGTAAATTTTTGGATTAATATATCAATCATTTCGCTAACGCAATAGAACTGCAACTAAAACGTTTTAGCGCAGAAACGTAAAAAACTAAAAGTTCTCCTTAGCGTTATAAAACCATAACAAATACGTAAAGCCATGTCCGAAGTTAAAGAATCTGCAACGCCCAATGACGAAGTAGTATATGAAGGCGAAGCGGCTTTTCAGTATGCTATTACTGAATTCATCAAAGAAAATCCGATTAAAAAGAAACTCCTTAAGCTTTATCCCGATATCAATGATGACGTTTTGGGATGGACCGGTTTTTCGCTGGAAGCAGGAGAAATTCCGCTTATTGCCGTTGCCAAGAAGCCTTGGTTTGGAAAGAAAAACTGGTTATCGTTCCTTATTACAAACAGACGAATTCATTATCGCCTTGTAAATTACTATTTTTTTGACATTCTGTATTATCGCAAAACAGAATCTGTTCGCTGGGAGGACATTCAAAAACTGGGGTTTGATTACGCGTACTACAATTACAAAGGCGGTTATATGGGATCTCAGTTTTACCTCAACGACGAATTAAAGGGGCTGCTTTTACTTCCAGAGTTAAATTGGTTCCTCATATTTCCCGCTTTTTGCGTTGACGACAAAATCGTAGATTGGTTTCAAGCCCTGTTTGCATGCCTTTCAGATCTTGGGCTGTTACAGTCTCCCCCTAACGAGGCGGGGTATCCAAATGCCGGAGACGTAGTCGGGGGCATATTCGGAAATGTTTTGGATCGTTTTTGATACCTAATGTTTTAACAATCAGAGGTTATGCACGTCAATGAAAAAATTTATTAAACCAATTATAAGAATTGCAATCTCATTTGCGGTATTTTTTGCCGTATTTTTCCTGATTGAATGTTTCAAAATCAGGATTGCAGCTCATTTCGGCAACGCTGAGTCTCAGTGCGCGCTGGGAGAGTTTTACATGGACGGCATCAACGGCTTCCAACAAGATTACGTACAAGCGGCAAAATGGCTGCGTAAAGCGGCGGAACAGGGGCACTCAGAAGCACAAAATAATCTGGGCTTATTATACAGTCAGGGCAATGGCGTTCCACAAGATCCCGTGGAAGCGGTAAAATGGTATCGTAAAGCGGCAGAACAAGGACTCGATATTGCACAATTCAACCTTGGCATACGCTATGACCAAGGCAAAGGCGTTGAGCAAAACCATGCAGAAGCTGCAAAGTGGTATCGCAAAGCGGCAGAACAAGAATATGCCAAAGCACAGTTCAACCTTGCCATACTCTATGACGAAGGCGACGGCGTAGAACAAGACCATGCAGAAGCTGCAAAATGGTATCGTAAAGCCGCAGAAAACGATCATGCCTTAGCGCAGTTTAATCTTGCAGTTTGTTATTTAAAAGGCGAGGGCGTTGAACAGAATATTGATGAAGCGAAGGAGTGGTTGAACAAAGCGGCAGAACAAGGTTATCAAGACGCTATTGATACTCTTAACCTCTTAAATAAAAACGAAGAACAATAACAAACAACTTTAGATTCTCGCCTCAAGTTACGCTTTTTTGCGGGTGATAACTGGCGGTCGCGGCAACGTCTATTAATACAAAGAATTCTTTCGATTCAAGTGAACGAATCGAAAGAATTCTCGTATATACAGCGGTTAGTCAATCTGTGACAGATTTTGACGGATTCGGACCAAACGCAATTCGTCAACTACCGGCGGATAATATCCTTCACCGTCTTTCCAGCTGGAATCATCGGCAGAACGTGTTCCTGATACGGTACGGCGACGTCGAGCAAAAACGGACCTTTGGCGTCGAGCATCTTTTTAATTGCCGGCGCGAGGTCTTTTTTATCCATGACGTGAGCGCCGTCCCAGCTGAACCCTTTGGCAATGGTAACGAAGTCCGGATAGCGATGTTCCGGACCGATTCCAACGCCGCGGCCGAGCGCTTCCGGGTTCTCAATCGGACCGAGGTACGTATGAGCGCGGTTGCCTTTGAAAAAGCGGTCTTCCCACTGAACGACCATGCCCAGGTGCTGGTTGTTAAGAATCATGAGTTTGATGGGAATCTTTTCGCAGAAGCAGGTTGCCAGTTCCTGAATGTTCATCAACGACGAGCCGTCGCCGTCAATGCACAACACGGTTTTGTCGGGATTGGCGACTTTGGCGCCCATCGCGGCGGGAATCCCAAATCCCATCGTACCGGAACCGCCGGAGGTGAGAAACTGACGCGGGTATTCGCACTTGAAAAACTGCGCCGCCCACATCTGATGCTGACCAACGCCGGTTGTAACAATCGGCTTGAGCTTGCGCTCTTCCGTTTGACGCCACAGTTCGTAAATGGCTTCCTGGGGCAAAATGTATTTGCTGGAATGGTCGTAGTCGAACGGATCGGCTTTTTTCAGCGCGTTGATTCGATTCAGCCACGGCGTTCTGTCCCCGATAAGCTCTGCAACTTCCGGTTCGCCCATATAATCCAGACGTTTGAGAATCTGGTTCATAACCTCTTTAACGTCGCCTTCAAGAACGCTCTTCTCTTCAAAAGCTTTCTCTAA
>JAZUMX010000132.1:0-2901 GCA_045603865.1 Thermoguttaceae bacterium | reverse complement strand
TTTGGGGTCGCCGATAATCCAGGTGCTGCCGGTGAATCCAGCCGCCTTGAGCAGTTTGACCGTGTTGACGTTTTTCATATCGCCCCATGCCGGGTTGGCGACCTTGTACGGGCAGTCCTTTTGGCTGTCGATAAACCACTGGACGTACTGCTCGTCCGTCATGCCGTTGCGGGCGCCGCCGTTGCGATAGGCGTATATTCCCGGGCAGAATTGCTGCATGAGACGAATGGACTCGTGATTAAACGAGACTATCGCCACTTCCTTAACCATGTCGTGGGCGATAATCGCGTCCGCAATCTGACGTTCAGTCCCGAAGACCTTGATTTCGATTATCGGAATGCAGCCGGATCCCTTGAACAGGTCAAGCGTCTCGTCCAGCGTGGGGACTTGCGTTCCCTTCCATTTGTCGCCCATATAGGCGCCGACGTCCACTTTCCGGACTTCGTCAAAGGTCATGTCGGCAATTTTAGCCGTACACGCGCCGGCGCTGGCGCGCGACAAGGTTTCGTCGTGACTCAAAACGAGAACGCCGTCTTTCGTCCGCTGGACGTCGAACTCGCAGGAGTCGATACCCGTCGCAATCGCCAGCTTAAAGCCGGGAATCGTGTTCTCGGGAGCGTTGTGCAGGTCGCCGCGATGAGCCATCGAACGAATTCGACCGGCAATTTCCGGTAGCTGCGCCTGCGCGGCGCCAGAGATAAACGTCAAGACTGCAATAGTGAGGATGATGAAGCGTTTCATGGTAAATAAGGCAGTAGGCAATAGGCAGTAGTAGGAATAATCAGCAAGACCGTCCTGCTGAGTTCATATGATTAATTTTATTTCGTTTTAAAATGAATGTCAATACCCGGGCTATTGACTTTTGGAAAATGGAATAATATAATCAAAATATAAGCCTGTTCTGAGAAGAGAATCCATTTCCCAGCAAAAGAACGCCATGTTTAAGAAAATTGTACATTGGATTATAAATACAATCGGATACGCATTGATTGCTTTAACGATCGTTGTGATTGCAATGCCAATTCTTATAACGATTCTATTTGCAATAAAGTCATCTGGCGCTCTTAATGCAGATTCATGGGATCCGAAACAAAGAACTCATTATGAAAAGGTTTTCAAGATAACAATTCCAGAATCGGTGGAATGGGTTCGGTTCCGAGAACGGTATAAAATATTTCGCGGCGAACTGTACGCAACGCCAGAGGAATTCGCCCAGCTCTTTCCGCCAGAACGGTTTCCGCTGGAGGATTTGCCGGTAGAAGAAGCCTCGTTTTTTGTGAAGGAATGCGCTATAGAATATAATTACGATATTCCGCATGACAATTGCTCATATAAGTTTTTCCCAAACCCATATAAAGAATATGATCAAAGAATTCGTTGGAAAATCGTCGCAGAATTCCCGTCTGACGAAACCAAACGAATACACGTCTGGTTTATGTATTTCTAGCGTTATTATCAGATAATTATTGCAATTAACTGGGAGGATTCTGGAAGCAGCTGGGAGATTACTGGGAATTTCTGGGAAAAGAGCAGGGGGTTGGACGTTGAAACTCTCACCAGTTATCGATAAAGTTTACCTATATTCCCTAATCGTTTTCTCGGTTTGATTTTTTCTTATTTTTTTGAAAGTTCTCTTTACAAATCGTAAAAAATAACCTATATAACATCTAGGCGAATGTATCGCGGTATATAATTAGTAGGCGAGCCGGGGTGGGTAAGCCCCCGCACTTTTCGGAGTAACGTAAATCGTCAAAGCTTTTTAAACACGAAACAAACGAAATTATAAACTCTTTCGTCTATTTCGATTCATTCGTGTATTTCGTGTTAAAAAACTGCAACGGACAACGCGCCCAGCCTGCCAAATTTTTTAAAACTTTGCGAACTTCGCGTGAGTTTTTACCGGGAGCTTACGCACCCCGGCTCGCTACTCGCAACTCGCAACTTAAAGATGTCCAGAGTTTACGTTTCTGTCGTATTGCTTTTGGTCGCGCTGACGAGCGTCAGCTGCCGGAGCGTCAATTTGACTATGCCGTGGAGAAGAAACGCGCCTCAAATGCCGCAAACCGCGCTGATTCCGCCTAACGCGTCGGCAGCGGATATTATCGCGGCTGTCAATCGTCAGAACGAGCAGATCGACTCTCTCAGCGCGCATGGCGCGTCTGTTTCCATGCCGCGAACGCCTCAGCTGTCGGCGGACATTGTCTATCACAAGCCCAATTATCTGCACATCTCCGCCAAGACGAACATAACCGGCAAGGAATTCGATATGGGATCGAACCCGGAACTGTTCTGGTTCTGGATCGCCCGAGACGAAAGACCGGGCGTGTACTACTGCCGACACGATCAGTACTCGCAAACCGCGGCGTCGAGCCAGCTACCCATCGAGCCGAGCTGGGTTATTGAAGCCCTGGGCGTCAAACCGCTTGACCCGAATCTGTACTGGCGAGGGCCGCGACCGACAAGCGACGGGCTGTTTTACGAGCTGCGCGCTCAGGAGCAGACCCCGAAGGGCATGATAACCCGCGTCGTCTATGTTGACCGCCGCACTGCCACCATCGCCGCCCAGCGCATTTACGATTCCAACAACTATCTGGTCGTCGACGCCACAACCCGCGCCGTCCGCCGTGACGCCCTCAACGGAATTTACGCCCCGCAGAAAATCGACATCTTCTCACCGCGAGACAACTTCAAGCTCTCAATCGACCTCGGTACGTTCGACCTCAACCGGATTTCGACCGACACGCTGTTAACCTGGGGCATCCCGCAAAACCTCGGCGCCCCGATGGTAAATCTGGCTGGACCGCAGTAGGCGAAGAGTCTTTCTCCTCCCTACTCCCTACTTCCTACTCCCTGATAAACTCTCACGTAGTCTACTTCCATACACGTTCCGTCGATGGCGTC
>JAZUMX010000131.1:0-4387 GCA_045603865.1 Thermoguttaceae bacterium | reverse complement strand
CTACTCCCTCCGTGGGTTAAAACCCACGGCTACTAATATTGAACTGCTACGCAGTTCTAGCGGATGCGCTTCGCGCCTATTTCCTATTCCCTACTGCCTACTACGCATAGACAACCGTTTTGTCGATTCCAACTCGGTTGTGCATCGGGGTTGGGGCGGCGTCTGCGGCGGGATAGCCCATTGGCAGCAATGCAACCGGAACGACGTTGTCCGGCAGGGCGAATTCCGCTTTGACTTTCGCCGGGTCGAAGTACGCCACCCACGTTGTTCCGAGTCCCTGTTCCGCCGCCTCAAGCATGTAATGCGTGCAGACGATGGTCGCATCGATCTCTCCAATGTTCTTGCCGTCAAACGGTCGCGTCCAGCTGGAAGCCGTGTCGGTGCAAACCAGCAGTACGACCGGGGCGTTGAAATGGCACGTCGTACAGCGGCGAATTTTCGCCAGTCCTTCTTCGGACTGAATAACCCAAACGCGCTGCGGCTGTTTATTACAGCCGGTTGGGGCGAGGTTGCCAGCTTCCAGAACGGCGTTGAGAGCGGATTCTTCTACGGGCTTGTTCTGAAATGAACGAACGGAATAGCGATTCTTCGCTAATGTCAGAAAATCTTGCATGAATGAAACTCCTTTAGGTTAAGCTTTTAGCTCCTGGCTATTAATAAGCTGCTAGCTATTAGCTACTAGCCATTAGCTTGTGCATTTGTAGTTCTCGGCGTTAATTGTTAAAGCCTGAAACTGAAATAACGAAGCTAGGAGCTAGAAGCTAGGAGCTAATAGCTAATTACGGTTTAACCCCGGCGATTCCGCAGGCGCGTCCGAGCTGATTTGCCAACGCGGCGTAATCGAGGTTGTAGTATTTTATGAGCGTCTGTTCAACGTCTGCGCCGTCTTTGACGTCGTCGATAAGATGAACGAACGCGCCCGGATTTCGTTTCAGCAGCAGGTTGACAGTCATGGCGGCGGCGCCGTACTGCCAGGGGTCTAAATGGTCTGTCGCCTGAAACATCCCGCCCAGCGAACGCGTTTTCTGCATGGCGGCTACCGCCTGTTTCTGCTTGGCAGGACAGGTTGTCGCCTGCGGAACGAGGGTTCTGGCAGTCCAGTCGGAAACGCCTTCGTTCAACCACAGCGGCAGCGGGTAAGCTATGCGGTGCATGAACGAAAACCCGTGCGTCGTTTCGTGAACCAGACTGCTGTACAGGTTGAACTTGTCGCCTGCAAATCTACAGGTAATTGTAACGTTCCCGTCCATCATTTGATGGCACAGTCCCCGCGTCCCAGCCGACGGCTTTTGATTGAAAAAGCGCATTTCGAACTGGTTGTAGTCCGACTCGTTCATAAAAACAACGACGACGCATTTCGCCTGCCAGATGTTCTTTCGGACGGGTTTGCTCTTTGAAGCGTTTCTCTTTTCTCCGTTTGACGCGCCTGCCTGTTCCTGGAGCGGGTCAACGAAAGGAACGTTGAATTTCTCGCATAAAACGCCGTACATTCTGTCCAAAAGCGACTGGATTTCCTGATACATCTGCGGGGGCGCGTCGGACGCGAAAAGAAAATATCGCGTTTCGGAACAGCGCAGTTTCGGGAACGCCGATTGATAGCGCTTGACGGTCGATTTTTGCTCGTAAAGACGCTGGTTCCATTCCTTTGACGTCATGGGCGTCCATGGGAGACGTCCGGTAATCTCTCGAACTTTTAACGCAGCGGCAAGGCGCTGTTCATACGGAATGGACAAGTCCTCAATCTGCTGACGCATTTTGGTCAAGTCTGCGCTGTCTTGAGCGTCTCCAAAGCCGCCGAACTGGGCGTACGCCGGGCAGACAACCGCGGTCAAGAGCAAGACTGCGACAAAAACGACGCTTTCGATTCGGATTGTAAATCGTTTCATATCTAAAATATATCAGAAACAAAACCGGATTGCAATCGGGGGGCGAGAATAAAAAAACGGCTTGAGGAATGAAGGAGTTTTCCCCAAGCCGTGAAACGAATTCCGCTTCGTTTATGAGCGATTACTCTGATTTGGCTTTACGCCAAAAGAGAATCATTGATCGTCTTCCGGGTCGTGATGTTTAATCAGTTCCCAGTACTTGTCCGGATCGAAGTTGGGGCTGTTGTCCAGATCGTGGCAATCGCCGCACATCTTTTCCTTGGCGTATTTCAAGTCGATGTGCATCTTTTCCCGCTGGGCTTTCTGATTTTCAACGCTGCTGGAAGATTCCGCCGCGATATGGGCTTCGCCCGGTCCGTGGCAGGCTTCGCAGGAGACGTTTTTCAGATGGTCGTCTTCTCCCGGTTTGATATATCCTTTTTGATACGGGAAGTAGAGATGACGATGCCATCCAACAACGTGACAGCAAACGCATTCCGGGTCGAAATCGCGCGCCGGCTTGGCGTCTTCCAGCGACTTGAACGCGTGAGCGTGCTTGGACTTCTTCCAGACGTTGTACTGGTATTCGTGGCAGGTCTGGCATTTTTTCGGTCCAACGTTGGCGCCGCGAGTCTGATCGGTTTGCGGCACCGGACGAATTCCCAACCCGTCCAGCCAAAGCTCCTTGAGCTGGTCCTGATAGGATTGCATCATCTGTCGGACGACGTCTGATTGCTCGAATCGGGAATCGTGCGGAACGCGCTGGTATTTCAAAACGCCTTTGTCAAAGAATCCCAAAACGATAGAGCACATGCCCTTTTGACCAACGGTAATGATATACTGTCCGCTGGGCAGAATGACGGGCTTGGATGGCGGTTCAGGATTTCCTCCGGCAGTTACGATAACCTGGAAGTCCGGGTAATCTTTGGCGATAGCGAGCGCTTCTTCCACCGTACCGTGAGAAAGTAAAATGCGAATGTCGCTTTTCTCTTTGAGAATCGGCACGACTTTATTGAGCGATTCCTTTGTTGGCGAAAGAAGGATTTCGTCATTTTGACTGAAATTCTGTGCGGATTTGCATAATACGGACGTAATTCCGAACTTCAGCCCGTTCGCTTGAAGGATTTTATATGTTGGCGGCATTCCCTCGTCGCGTTCAAAGACGCTCACGTTGGCAGAGACAAACATGCCGGGCGTACCGTCGGCGTTGACGATTTCTGACAAAATGTCAGCCGCCGGGAACCCGAGTTCCGCTTTGCCCAGCGCGATGGCGTTGTATCCCATCGCTCGCAGAGCAGACGCCGTTGTATGGAACTTCAATTCTGCCTGTTTGCCGAAACTGTTGCACATACCGCCGACGTCCAGGGCGATGACGGGCCAGCCGTTGTCGCGAAGTCCTTTAATAAAGCTGTATCGACGCGACAAACCGCCTTTCATTCTGTCCAATCCGGCGCAGCCGCACGGTTCCAAATATCCGTTTTGCTGACCGGTAATAACCAGCGCCACTCTCGGAACGCCCCAGCCAACAAAAATCGGACCGTTTTCTTTAATCGGATCAAAGGGCGGTTTGACGATTTCGTTTGGCTGATTTGCATCCGTTTGAGTATCTGCGGCAGCGGCGTTATTGGATTGACCGTTTTCCTTTTGAGGAATGTCTTCCAGCAGCGGGTTGTTTGGTTTATCCGCAGGATCATCGGACGCTTGAGCGGTTTGAGACGGGAGCGTTCCCGGTTCGGAGGCGTCAGCCGTATTTTTCTTTGGCGGCGGCGGAATAACGCGAGATTCCGTCGTATCGGCGGGTTCAACCAGATTCAGATCGAGGGAATCGTCCAGTTTTTGCATCTCGGACTGAACGAGGTTTGCAGCGTCTTCTTTGAGGGTGTTCGGCTCAGTTGTCGATTTATTTTTTGATTCCCATTTTGGCTCATTTTTCGTATCAGCGTTGGCAGCGTTTGCTGTATCGACCGCTGGCGCTGTATCCGGTTTGACAGATTCCGTTTCCGGCGTTTCGGGAGTTGCTGGAACTGCAGGAGCGGATTGAGTTGGCTCTGCTTTAGCAGTTTTAACCTGAGTTGGTTTCGGTCCGATGGTGTCGGGCTGAACGGATGCCGTCTTTTCCGGCTGAGACTGTGGTTCTGCTTTTTGCGCTTCTGTCGCGGAATCGGGAAGTTCTGCTAAATCCATGTCTTCCGTCTGAAGAACTTCAGGAGCGGCAGGCGTTTCCGGAGCGACTTCCGGTTTGGTTTCCGAGAGAGCAGGGGGGGTAATTTTCGGCGTTTCCGGAGTGACTTCCGATTCCGTTTCCGGGAGAGCGGGAGGAGTAATTTCCGGCATTTCCGGAGCGACTTCCGGTTCAGTTTCCGGCAGAGTGGGCGGCGTAATTTCCGGCATTTCCGGAGCTACTTCCGATTCCGTTTCCGAGAGAGCGGGAGGAGTCAGCTCAGGCGTTTCCGGAGCGGCTTCCGATTCCGTTTCCGGGAGAGCGGGCTGCGTAATTTCCGGCATTTCCGGAGCGACTTCCG
>JAZUMX010000130.1:0-1647 GCA_045603865.1 Thermoguttaceae bacterium | reverse complement strand
TGGTTCCCTTTGTAACGGGGATGTCCATCGTGCCGACGGCGAATCCCATCATGGGGCCGCCCATGAGGATGCGGTTGGCGTCTGGCTTCAGACCGCCGCAGAATTCAATCAGTTCTGAAATCGGCGTTCCAATCGGGACGAACAGGTTTTTCGGGTTGACGACGCCCCCGCCGGTAACGGAAACGATGCGGTGCGTGAGCGCTTTGCCTCTCAGAACGCGGCCAGCAACCGCGGCGGCTGTCGAGACGTTTTCTACCAGCGCGCCGACGTCCATGGGCAATCCCGGGAACGGGACTTTTCGACCCAGCGCAGCGCGAATGAGCTGTTTTTCGCCCCCTTGCGGGTACTTGGTTTTCATAACCCGGACGGAGACGTCAACGCCAAACGGGTTGGACGTCATTTCAATCGCTTGAGAAACGACCTGAATGGCTGCCGGTTTGTTGTCTTCAATACAGATGTATACGGTCTTCGCGCCCACTGCGGCAGCGGTGAGAATCGCCCCGACGACAATCGGCTGAGGGAACTCGAGCATGAGCCGGTAGTCGGCGGTCAGGTACGGTTCGCATTCACAGCCGTTAATAAGAATCGTATCGATGGGCTTTTTCTCGTTTTTGGCGATTTTGACGTGAGTCGGGAACGCCGCTCCGCCCATGCCAACCAAACCGCCGGACTTCACCGCGGGGAAAATCGAGTTGACGTCGAAATCAGCAGGAATCTGCCAAGTTCCGCCGTAGACGATATTGAGCATATCCGCTCCGCTGGGCGCGTGATCCAGATCGACGTCCAAGGCAACGGTGGCAACGCGGCGACCGTTGGGAAGCGTCTTTTTGGCGGGACGTCCAACAGTCCCGGCGTACGGAGCGTGAATGGGCGCGGAGACAAAGGCGTCAGCCGAGGCGACGACAGCGTCTGGTCCGACTTCGTCCTTTAATTTGACGACCGGGGCGCACGGCGCGCCAATGTGCTGCTGAACTGCCAGAAACAGTTTTTTAGGCGTTGGAAGAATTTCAATCGCGTTGTTTTCCGCAAAAGATTTGCCCTCTGGCGGGTGAATGCCGCGTGGAAAAGTAAATGTTTGGGTTGACATAATTTAAATGTAAAACAGCCGACAAAAGCCAAGCGCTTGCAAATAAGGCGTATAAATCCAAAACCGAATTTAGTGAATACGTACTCGGTTTTTCGTAATTAATATGTTTCTATTAATATCGTACGATTATTATATCGAATTACAATAAATAATCAAGAGAGAAAAGAAAAATCTTTCTCTAATTTGACTATTGTAGCAATCTATAATAATTATGCAAGAGAGGGATAGGAAAATTTTAGAAATTTCTTCCTGCCCGGGTTTGCGAAAAACAGGGAAATATGGTATATTAGGGAGTAGGAAGGCGAGCCGGGGTGCGTAAGCCCCCGGTAAACCGCGAAGCGGTTAAAAACAAGATTGATGATGGTTCGCCGTCCATTCCCCTGGCGCCCCCGAGTGGAGCGCTTTGCGTAATTGCTAATTGCTAATTACAAATTGCTAATTGGTCAAGTGCAAGCAAAAAGTAGACAGTCAGGTGCAAGCATAAAGTAGACACCCGATGACAACTTTTTCAAAAATGATATACTATCATTTTTTCATTATATTTTGTTTTTATCAAGGAA
>JAZUMX010000129.1:0-6168 GCA_045603865.1 Thermoguttaceae bacterium | reverse complement strand
ATGTGTTGCCTCCGAAAGGCCGCTTGGCCCACGAACTTGAGAACAAGGGGGGGGGGGGGGCGGAATTCTGAATAAAGATTCCGGTTCGTCTAATTCGAATTCCGATGGCTGGTATTATAACGAGATTCAAAAAAAGTATTTTCCGTCCTCTCCATATGATTCCATTAAAAATAACAATCCATACGATGCTATTAAAAAGCGCATTGAATATAATTCCATAAAAGATCAATTCCCTCAATTTAACTCAAACGGCGGGAATTGATCAGAATCGCAGACGGCTAAACAATAAGGAGCGTCACATCGTCTTTACAGGCAAGCGGAATTGCTGGAGTTCCTTCCAGCCGGGACGAAGCTCTTTCGCCTTGTAAATTAACGCACGGGCTTTGTCCAGGTCGGATTTCGGAGCCGCGCCGGTTTTTACCTGAAGAATTACGTACAACGCCTGACCGAAATACGACTCCGGCGAGTCCGCGCCAAACGTCTTTTGGACTTTGCCCAACTGTTGTAACATCAAATCGGCGTCGTTGGCGGCAAAAGCTATTTTCAGACGGAAAAAGGGAATGGTTTCGTCTTTTGGGTTGAGCTGTTCCACCGTTTGCAGCAAGTCCTGCGCCCGATCGTATTCTTTGAGAAGAATGAACGCCTCAGCAACCGTTTTAAACGCAAGAGCTTTCTGGTCTGCCGGCAGATAGACGAGTTCTTTAACCAGCTGGTCAATTTTCTCTTTGGCAACGGTTTTATCCTGACTTAAAAAGAGCTTCAATTCGACGTTAAGCAATGCGGGAGAGAAACCGACTTTATTCTTCCCGTCGGTAATAACCCGTTCGGCGGCGTCACGATTTTGCGCCTTGAGTTCGACCATCGCCAGAGCCGCCCAATACGCGGCCTTTTGAGGGTCTTTATCCAACGCCGCAGTCAGCAGATTTCTGGCTTCGTCAACTTTATTTTGACGAATGAGCAGTTCGCATTGCGCCAAAATCGAAACGGGGTCGTCTGGATTGTCTTCATCGATGCCGTGTTTAGCCAGCTCTTCCTGCGCCTTGAGCCGTTCTTCAGGAGACAGCGAATTCTGACGTTCCAATTCCAGTTTCATATACAGAACCCGAATTCGCGGGTCGCTGAAAAAAGCAGCGTCGCCGATCGTGGCTTTAATCTCGTTGAAAACCGCCAGGGCGTCCGCGTTGCGTTTAAGATGATACAAAGCCATCGCGCGTCCCAGCTGCGCTGACATGGACGACGGGTTGTAGTCCAGCGCCTCGTTGAAACATTCCAGCTGACGGTCGTATTGCGTCAAATGCTCGCAGCAAGATCCCATGAACTCATACGTCTGCGCTGCAATGGGCGCCAATTCCGGCTTCGATTCCGTTTCTTTAAGAACGTCTTCAAACTTGCTCAGCGCTTCCGCCCAGTTCTTTTTCGCCATAAGAATCTGAGCGTCAAAGAAGCTCATCATAAACGGCGCGAACGGCGCTTTTTTCAGTTCTGTCAACGCTTTTTCCGCCTCTTCAATTTTATCGGCTTTGATCAAAATCTGTAACAGACGCAATGCGCTTGCCGGCGATTTATCCAACTGAACCATCTTCCCGGCGGCGGCTAACGCTTTATCTTTTTGTCCCCACTGAAGCAGGAACTGAGCCTTGAGAGCAAACGCCTCCGCCGATTCCGGGTTGGCGTCTGTCATTTTATCGAGAATCGCTTGAGCGTCTGCGACATTGTGAAGCTGAACAGCGTTGAGCTGCGCCAGTTTGACGTAAGCCGGCAAGACCGTTTTGTCCTGAGCGATTACAGAATACAGAACCATCAACGCCTCGGAATAATTTCGATTCGCCAGATAGCAGTCCGCCAGACCGATCTGCAAGTTGACGTTTTCGTCGTCGTTTTCTATGAGCTGTTTATAAACTTCAATCGCTTCCGAGAGTTGTCCGCGCTGTTGAAGACTTTTCGCCTGTTCCAAACTTGGAGCAGACTGCGCCAAAGCGAAAGAAGAACAAACAAGAATCGCTAAAATCTGAATTATCGAAAATGTACGCATAATAGGAGGGCGGGTATTACCCGCCTAAAAACAATCAATCTTTGATTTTCATGGACAATGTCCGCTCACCGGACATGTCCTCACCTATAATATATACGTCTACTCAGCGTCAATTTGTTCGATTTTATTCTGCTCCTGCCACATCGATTGTTCCTGTTCCCGTCGTCGGAGCCGATATTGATTGTTGAAGGGAATCGGGGCGCCGATATCGAGAAGTAAATGCTTTTTCGCCAGTCGGCAGAAGATTTCAACGCCTTTTCGCTGACGTCCGCCCAAGCGAAACGACAGTTTGGAACTGAAATAGTCGTTACAGAATTCCGGATCAATCTTTACACGACGCGCTTCCTGCAAAGCCAGAATCGGCAGCTGTTCAATGCCTTTATCGCGAGTCTGCGACAACGTTGGGGCAATGTAACGTCCCAGCGCTTTGTCCTTCGCCAGCCAGAAATAATAAATAAACGGAATGCCGGTCCACTGAGTCCAACGCTGCCCCATGTCCCAGACAAAGGAAAAGCGATCGCCGCGGGACGGCTGTCGAAGGGCGCGTTCTCCCACTAAAAGGACGGCGTCTGCGTCTGTCAGCTCCCATTTTTCCTTTTCGTCCAAAAGCAAAAACTCCGGATGAATGTCGAAACGTTCCGCCATCAAAATTTTTGTCATAAGAACAAACGTCTCGGACGTCGGATACAGGGCAACCGTTTTAATCTGATTGGGCTGCTGAACCCGGCCGTAAAGCAGTACAGAACGAACCAGTCCTTCGCTGCAAACGCAGACGTCTGAAGAAATGTACGATTCCGGACGCTGAAAATAGTCTGTCATCGCGACAAAAGCCAAGTCCAATTCGTCGTTAAAAAACTTCTGACGAATCTCTTCCATTGACCCTTTGGTAATTGCAACGGGGATATCGTTTTCTTTTGCCGTCTGCTCCAGATTGTACGTAACCGGAATGAAACTTACTAACGGGCTGAAACCAATTCGAATCGTTTTGCCTGCCCACGGATTTACGCCTTCCTCCGCTGACGAAGGAACGTCCGAAAGCGGAGACGCGGAAAGAACCGGAGATGCGTTTGAAGCCCTCTTCGTTATAACCGTATTGACAATTCTTGACAAAGCTATTCGCTGGGGACGAGTTCTCATAGGGAGTTGTTTATAAGTTGCGAGTTGCGAGTTGCGAGTTGCGAGATGTTAAAAACGCCTCGCATCCTCGCTGCTCGTTACCTCGACTCTCGCTACTAAATTATTTGATATACTTGTTGAAAACGTTTTCATACAGTTCCTGTCGACCGCTGGACAACGGAGCAACTTCGCCCTTTTCGAGCATGTACTTTTCCAGACAGTTGAAACAGACTTTGCCGGCTTCGATATCCGCGCCGATGCCGGAATCCCAGGAGCTGTAACGTTCCTTGACCATGTTTTCCAATTCGCCGGACTTGCGGATTTCAGCGGCAATCTTCAAACCGCGAGCGAACGTGTCCATGCCGCCAATATGAGCGTAGAACAGATCCAGCGGCTGGAAGCTTTCGCGGCGTCGTTTGGCGTCGAAGTTCAGACCGCCTGTCGTGAATCCGCCGTACTTGAGAATGACGAGCATCATCTTGGTCGTCAGATAGACGTCCGTCGGGAACTGGTCTGTATCCCAGCCGAGAAGCATGTCGCCGTTGTTGGCGTCGACCGAACCGAGCATGCCCTGAGAGCCGGCGTAGTCCAGTTCGTGTTCGACAGCGTGACCAGCCAAAGTCGCGTGGTTGGTTTCGATGTTCATCTTGACGTCATTTTCCAATCCGTTGGCGCGGAGGAAGTTAATGCACGCGGCGGAATCGAAGTCGTACTGGTGCTTGGTCGGTTCCTTGGGTTTGGGTTCAAAGTAGAACTGACCCTTGAATCCGATTTCCTTGGCGTAGTCGACAGCCATGTGCATGAAGATTGCCAGGTGATCCAGCTCGCGTTTCATATCGGTATTGAGCCAGGACATGTATCCTTCTCGACCGCCCCAGAACACGTAGCCTTCTCCGCCCAGCTCCTTGGTTACTTCAATCGCCTTTTTAACCTGAGCGGCGGCGTAAGCGAAGGAGTCCGCGTGACAAGAGGTCGCCGCGCCGTGCATGAATCGGGGATTGCCAAACAGGTTTGCCGTACCCCAAAGGAGTTTTTTGCCCGTTCGCGCCATTTCGTCTTTGAAGACTTTGACGACTTCGTCCAGATTGGCGTTGGTTTCCTTGAGCGTGTCGCCTTCCGGAGCGATGTCGCGATCATGGAAGCAGAAATACGGCATCTGCAACTTTTCCAGCATTTCAAAGAAGACGGGAACGCGCTTCTGAGCGTTCGCGACGCTGTTACTGCCGTCGTCCCACGGCATGTACATCGTTGGGGCGCCGAACGGGTCAGAGCCGTTGGCTCGCATGCAGTGCCAGAACGCGGCGCTGAATCGCAGATGGTCTTTCATCGCCTTGCCTTCGACGAGTTCGTCAGGATTGTAATAACGGAACGCCAGATTGTTGTCAGAGTCAGGACCTTCGTACTGAATTTTCTCTACATCTTGAAAATAGGTCATGAACGTTGTACTCCTTGCTTGAGGGACCAGGGAAACAGGTTAAAAAGTTACCAACGGTAAGCAGTAATTGAAAAATACATCAAGCAAACAACTTGCTTCAAAAACTCGCAACTCGTAACTTACAACACTTTTACGATATTATAGCGCTTAATTAAAAAGAATAATAGCCCCCGGGAGAAAAATTAAAGCAGAAAAAACCAAAAATCAAAATAAATTTTTCGATTTAAGCAAACAAGATAATTCATCAAGAAATAAAAAAGCGCCCGAACTAGGACTCGGACCTAGGACCCAGCGGTTAACAGCCGCTTGCTCTACCAACTGAGCTACTCGGGCGTATCTTATTGGAAACGAGGTTTCACAAAAGATACAGACAATATACCACATTCCATCTTTCTTGCAAGAGGGGGGACGGAAATAATCCCCCTTTTTTTACAAAAAAGTCTGAAAGAGGCAAGAGAGAATGGGGGTAGAATTATCTATTCCCTGTTCCCTACTCCCTATTCCCTAAATTACAGCGGTCTGGTCGTGGTAACCCAGAAAAACGGCTCGCCGTTCTCGTCCATGCGGAGTTCCGCCTTGAGCTTGTGCATTCTCAAAACTCTGTTAAGCAGGGATAAATAAGTTATCTTTTCCGCCGCAACAGTAACCTTTGCCGTGTCGAGGTCAATGCCGTACCGCGCCATGGCGTTGAGGTCGTAGAGAACAGGAACGTCAATGCGTTCGGAAATGGAGTCAACCGCGTCGCGAAGCGGAACCGCTCTCATGTTGGCGGGAATCTTTTTGAGGATGTCCGGCAGAACTTCCGCTTCCAGCTTGTCGACTTTCGTACCGATTGGCCACTGTTTGACGTTGCGCTGACCCGTTTCGATGGAATAGTACAGACGCCCGTTCGACTCGCGAGGGATCAAAGCCAACCCCGCCGGACGCAGAACGTACGCCATAATCGTGCCCTTGGAAAGCGACGAAAGCTCTTCGTCGATGGGATCCAGCTCTTTCAACGCAGCAACCTGAGCGGGAGAGATTTTAAACGGAGCCGACAGCCCGCGAGCGCATTTCTGAAGGATTTCGACCGGGGCAAGACCGGCGGTTTCCTCTTGCAGATTCTGTTTCATATCGATTAACAGCTGTTGCTGGAGCGGGATCGACAGCCCAAAGTCGCCCTGAACCGGCGCGTTTGCAGCCTGTTTTTTGGCTTTCATCTTGCCGGGCAGTTCCCGAATCCACGTTGCCAACCCGGCGGAATCGCCGCAGCGAAACTGAGCGCCGTCCGGCATGAGAATCGTTCCGTAGGCGTCCATTGTCCCGATAACCTTCCAGACCGGCATGGCTTCCGTACCCGATTCCGTAATCGAAACCGCGTCGCCCGGTCGCTGATTGCGAAACTGAACGGCGGGCGCGTCTGTTCTAACCAGTTCCCTGCCCCAGGTATGCGGATGTTCCATCGACACCCCGTCAAGCTGGATAATTTCCACCTGAACGACGTCTGCGTAAACGCTGGGAAGGAAAAGCGTTAGAAACAATAACGATAAAATTGCTCTATGGAATTTCATAATCGTTTTAAGTGGTTAGTGGTAAGTGGTAAGTA
>JAZUMX010000128.1:0-2692 GCA_045603865.1 Thermoguttaceae bacterium | reverse complement strand
TCCCATTCCGTTTGATAATCCGTGAGCGGCGAAATCTTCCGCCAAGGGGTTTTCCAAATCGAAATCGCCGTGATACTGCAGCGTTTTCGGCTTGAGCTGACGAACTCTTCTGAGCGTGTTTTGAGCGTGTGGGTCTTCAATGGATGAGAAATTCCCGACAAAAACGATGTAGCTGTAGACGTTCGGGTCTTTCATGTGCTTCATCGACTTGACGTTGCCATGCCCAGTGATAATGCTGCGTCCCTGAACTTCGTTGGACTGTCTGATTTCCTTATGGAACACGTAAGCGGGGAGTCTGAAATCGCGCCGCAGTTCCTGGCACAATTTGTCAGCATAGTTTTTCGCGTCCGTACCGGTAAAGACGAACGCTGTAATGAGCCACGGACCTTCTTTGGCGGTGAGCTCCAAACTTGCCTGGGGATTGACGGCGGGTTTCTGCCCAAAAAAGCTGAAATCTGCCAGCGCCAGCGACGCGCTCATCGCAGCCGCGGCAACAATACAAATAATGCCAAATCTTCGCGATTGTTTCATAATTTATACAATACGGTTAACGGTTAGCAAAACGCGGTTTGAGTATACCGCTATAAATATACAGAGGGACTATAGCAATATTTTCAGAATTAGGGAAGAGCAGTTTCTAAGCAAGAGCTGCTAGCTTCTAGCTCCTAGCTTTTAGCTTTGTAATTTTAGCTTCCAGCTTTGACAATTGACGCCGAGAACTACAAATGCACAAGCTAATGGCTAGCAGCTAATAGCTAGAAGCTTCCCTATAGCATGCTAATCGGGTCCATATCAATTACCCACTGGACGTCGTCGGGCGTTTTGAATTCCTCTTGAGCGCGGCGTAGGACTTCCTGCAGTCGGGAACGGTCGGGGAAATGAATCTGGATATGGAATCGGAAAAAGTCCCGGAGCTTATAGATCGGCGCGGGCGCGGGACCGAGAATTTTCAGACGTTTCAGTTCCGGCGGGACAACGGCAGGAACGATGGGCGCCGGGGTGGGAACGGGGTCCGGCTCGTCAATTGTGTCAAACAAAGTGAGTGGTTTGGAAGGCAAGCGACCAACGGGAGCGTTTTTTGGCAAGCGCGCGGCAGCGCGGTCTGGGAGCGGCGCCTCGCCGCCAAATGCGGCGTTGAGCCATTCGCGCAGTCGGCGGGATTCCTGCTGAGCCTGTTCTTCGTTTTGGCTGCGGAGAATGATTCGCGCCATGTTCGTATACGGCGGGTAGTCCAGAGCCGCGCGCTGAGGCAGTTCCCCGTCGGCGAACTCGAGAAAGTTCTGCCTTGACGCCGCGACAATAGCAGGGTTGTCCGGCTGATACGTCTGGACGATAACCTGACCGCCCAGCTCGCCGCGGCCTGTTCTGCCTGCGACTTGCGTAATAAGCTGGAACGTCTTTTCGCCAGCGCGGAAGTCCGGCAGATGCAAAGACGTGTCAGCGTTAATCACGCCCACGACGGTAACGTTGGGAAAATCGAGTCCCTTGGCGATCATCTGCGTACCGAGCAGAATGTCGATCTCGCCGCGGCGAAACGCGCTGAGGGCCTGTTCGTGCGCCCCGGTTCCGTGCATGGAGTCTGTATCCATGCGGAAAACGCGGGCGTCGGGGAACCGGTCGTGAATTTCCGATTCCAGCCGCTGCGTGCCGAACCCGTAGTACTTCAACCCAGGCGTTCCGCATTTCGGGCAGACGTTGGGAACGGTCTGCTGGTAATCGCAGTAATGGCAGATGGCGATAGAGTCCGTTTTGTGATACGTCAGCGCGATGTCACAGGACGGGCATTTGAGCGCTTCCCCGCACGCAGGGCATTGAATTTGCGTATTGAACCCGCGCCGGTTGAGCAGAAGAATCGCCTGATGGTTCTCTTTCAGGGCTTCGGAAATGGCGATATGCAGCTTTCGTGTAACAATCCCCTTTTGCTGACGCGAAACGAACTGGTCGCACATGTTGACCACGTCCACCTGCGGCAGCGGGCGGTTATTGACGCGTTTCGGCATGGCGATGAGCTGATATTCCCCGGTCTGAACCCGCTGCCACGATTCCAGCGACGGCGTCGCCGTGCCGAGAATGAGCGGGATGTTGAGCTGCCGCGCGCGCTGCTGCGCCACTTCCCGGGCGTGGTATCGCGGGGCGGTTTCCTGCTTGAATGTGTTTTCGTGCTCTTCGTCGATAATAATCAGACCCAAATGCCGCAGCGGGGCGAAAATCGCGCTTCTCGCCCCCACGACGACGTCAATCTGTCCTTTGGCGATTTTCGTCCATTCCTGGTTGCGTTCAACGTCCGTCAGATGGCTGTGTAACACGGCAACGCGGGGGAATCGGCTCTTAAACCGCCTGGACGTCTGCGGCGTAAGGCTGATTTCCGGTACGAGAACAATCGCCTGACGTCCAAACCGGAGCGTTTCTGCAATGGCGCGAATATAGACTTCCGTCTTTCCCGACCCTGTAATCCCGTTAAGCAGAATCGTTTGCGGCGCCCCGGCGTGAATGGCGCGAATAATCGCATTCAACGCCGATTTCTGCTGCAGGTTGAGTTCCAGATTCTCGTCCAGAACGGGCGGAATGGGCGGCTCAACCGGCGGCGCGACTCGCTTTTTGTATCCGACCAAAAGCCCCTTCGACCGCAGCTCGTTAATCGGACCGAACGAGCATTTGGCGCGCGACGCGATGTCGCCCAGCGTCAGCGGCG
>JAZUMX010000127.1:0-3532 GCA_045603865.1 Thermoguttaceae bacterium | reverse complement strand
GATGCGGGAACAGCCCAGACCGTAACAACCGGAGAGAAACCGCTGCGGCGTTCCACCGCCAGCGTCGGGGCTATTCCCGTGGAGAAACTCCGCGAGGATTTCCCGATTCTCTCGGAGCGTCTGGATTCCGGCAAACAGCTGGTGTGGTTCGACAACGGAGCCACGACTCAGCGTCCGAAACAGGTTATCGACCGTATTTCGTACTATTACACCCACGAAAACTCCAACGTGCACCGCGGCGCTCATGACTTGGCTGCCCGTTCCACCGACGCGTACGAAAACGCGCGTTCGACGGTGGCGAAGTTCCTCGGCGCGGGCAACGCGAAGGACATTGTTTTCGTGCGCGGTACGACGGAGGGCATCAACCTGGTCGCGCAGAGTTATGTGCGTCCCTTGCTCAACCCCGGCGACGAGATCATTGTTTCTCTGCTGGAACATCATGCGAACATCGTTCCGTGGCAGATGATCGCGGCAGCGACCGGAGCAAAGATCCGCGTCATCCCGGTGGACGACGCCGGACAGCTCAACCTGGCGGAATACGCCAGACTTTTCAATCGGCATACGAGATTCGTCTCGGTCGCCCACGTTTCCAATGTCCTCGGCACTGTTACACCCGTAGCGGAACTGACAGCCATTGCTCACGCTCACGGCGTCCGCATCCTGATTGACGGCGCGCAGTCGGTCGCGCACATTCCGGTCAACGTTACAGCTCTGGACCCGGATTTCTATGTGTTTTCCGGACACAAGATTTTCGGTCCGAACGGCATTGGCGCGGTTTACGGGAAGACCGACGCGCTGGAAGAAGCCCAGCCCTGGCAGGGCGGCGGCAACATGATTGCCGACGTTACCTTCGAACGCACGATCTACCAGCCTGCTCCGAACAAGTTCGAGGCGGGCACGGGCAGTATCGCAGACGCGGTCGGACTTGGCGCTGCGCTGGAATACATGATGCAGCTCGGTATGGCGAATGTTGCGGCTTACGAGCACGAATTGACTCAGTACGGCATGACGCGGCTCGGGGCGATACCCGGTCTTCATCTGATCGGCACAGCGCCCGGCAAATCCGGCGTCCTCTCGTTCGTGCTGGACAATCACGACATCGTATCGGTCGGAAAGTACCTCAATAGTCAGGGAATCGCAGTCCGCGCTGGTCATCACTGCGCCCAGCCGATTCTGCGTCACTACGGACTGGAAGGGTCGGTGCGTCCGGTTCTTGCGTTCTACAATACGCCGGAAGAGATTGATCTGCTGGCGGAATCGTTGACGCGTCTGGTGCGTTGATCGTGGGAGGCAAGGTATGAGTCACAATTTAGACGAAGCGCTGGAAGCGGTTCTGGCGAGCTACGCTGAACATCCCGAAATCGACAAGATCGGCGAGACTCATTTTCCGAAGCGTCATCTGATTTTGTTGGCGCTGAAGGAGCTGCAATGCGTGATCTTTCCGGGTTTCTTCGGTGAGAAGGAACTCCGGAAAGACAACATTCGCTTTTACGTCGGACAGCTGCTTGAGGAGATTCGGGAATTGCTCACGGGGCAGATTGCCAAGACGCTCCGGCTGTTTACCGAAGAATTCTTCGACGCGCCTGATGACGTGGTACAGAAACGAAGCGATCAGATCGTAGGAGATTTTCTCGCCGCGATCCCCAAGATTCGCGAGTATCTTGCTACAGATATCGAGGCTGCGTTCGATGGCGACCCCGCTGCGTTTAGCCGCGACGAGATAATTTCCTCTTATCCCGGCATCTACGCAACCATGGTCAATCGGATTGCTCATGAACTGTACGAACTCGGCGTTCCGCTCATCCCGCGCATCATGACGGAACACGCCCACAGCGTTACAGGGATTGACATCCATCCCGGCGCCAAACTGGGAAAATATTTCTTCATTGATCACGGTACGGGCATCGTAATCGGCGAGACCTCGGAGATCGGCAAACACGCGAAGATCTATCAGGGCGTTACGTTGGGAGCGCTGTCCACCCGCGGAGGACAGTTGCTCAAAGGCAAAAAACGTCATCCGACCATCGAAGACGACGTAACCATCTATTCGGGCGCGTCTATCCTCGGCGGCGAGACTGTTATCAGCGAAGGCGCGGTAATCGGCGGCAACTCGTTCGTTACCAAATCGGTTCCCGAACAGACCCGGGTTAGCGCGAAGATGCCGGAACTTCAGTTCAAACGTCACGAGAACGTAGAACTCCAGTCCGGCGAATTCCTGAATTACGAGATTTGACGGACGGCGTTTTCCAGCTGGTCAAGCGCCTGCTGTAATATTGCGCGGGGAGTCGCGATGTTGAATCGTTGAAACCCCGCGCCGCCAGCTCCGAAGATTCTGCCATCGTCCAGCCAAAGTTTCGCACGCTCTACGATGAAACGATCCAGATCCGGCGCGCTGAGACCGAGCCTGGAGAAATCCACCCACGGGAGATAGGTTCCTTCCGGCTCGATCAGCTTCAGCTGAGGCATTCGGGTTCGGAACGTTTCGCGCATGAGCGACAGATTCCCGTGAAGATAATCGATCAGCTGATTTACCCATTCTGCGCTGGTCTGATACGCCGTCTGACAGGCGACCAGCCCCATGACGTTGGACTGGCTGAAGCCTTCTGCGTCTAGTTCGCGCTGGACTGCCTTGCGAACCTCTTTATTTGCGATGAAAATGTTGGCGTTGTGCAGAGCTGCAACGTTGAAGGTCTTGCTCGGCGCAGTGCAAACCGCGCAGCGATCTGCGACTTCCTCCCAGAGCGAAGCAAATACGATGTGTTTGCTGCCGGGATAGACGATATCCTCATGTATCTCGTCCGCCACAACAAATACATTGTGACACAGACAGATTTCTGCCAGCTGCTCAAGTTCTTCTTTCGTCCATACGCGACCGACCGGATTGTGCGGCGAGCAGAGGATAAACAGTTTCACGTCGTTTTCGACAATCTTGCGTTCGAAGTCTTCAAAGTCGATGGCGTATCGTTCCCCGTCGAAACGCAGCTCGTTCACGACGATCCGGCGGTCGTTGTCGCGTATGCCCTGCCGGAAACAGTAGTAGACCGGCTCCTGAATGAGAATTGCGTCGCCAGGCTTCGTCAGACAGCGAATCAGCGTGCAGATCGCAAACACTACGCCCGGAGCGAGAACCGACGTATGCGGATCGACCGTCCAATCGTGCCTTGTTTTAAACCATTTTGCGAGCGCATCGTAATAAGTCTCGTCGGGGTCGGAATAACCGAAGATGCCGTGGGCGGCTTTGGCTCCAAGGGCGTCCCGCACAGCAGGCGGCGTCTGAAAATCCATGTCTGCCACCCACATCGGGAGCAGGTCTTCCGGCTTGCCGCGCTGTTTCGCAAAATCGTATTTGACGCTGTTGGTGTGACGGCGGGGAATGATTTCGTCAAAATTATATTGCATCCTGATTTCTCCCAAGTTTATTTTTCGATTGCCTCTCGGAGGTCTTCGATGAGGTCGGCGGCGTTCTCAATGCCGACGGAGATCCGCAGAAAACGGTCGTTGATGCCGCGTTTGAGACGTTCCTCCTCCGGCA
>JAZUMX010000126.1:0-3991 GCA_045603865.1 Thermoguttaceae bacterium | reverse complement strand
ATAGCTAGCAGCTAACAGCTAGCAGCTATTTCTTCGTATAGACGATTCCTTCCATTTCGACCAGCAGTTCCGGACGGCAGACGTCTGTTACAGTAAAGACCATCGGGACGCCGTCGCCGCAGCGTTTGCGGCAAACCTCGGCTATTTCTTCGTAATCTTCCGGACGCTTGATATAAACCCGCAAAAAGGCGAGCTGATTCAGTTCCGCGCCCAAGCGGTCAAAACCGTGTTCCCGGCAGTTGGTTCTGTCGATTAAGACAGCAATGTTGTCTAACGTACACGACGCCTGCCGTGCCGGCTTGCCGATAAATCGGCTTTCCGAATCGATAATGCTGGCGGTTCCCGAGATGAAAATCACGCCGCCGTCTTCGTACTCTACGCCCAGCGCGCGAGCGAATTTGGGGCTTTGCGGGCTGTACGTTTTTTCATAATTGAAGGCGCTGGTTTGCTGAGGGTTTTCCAGCGGGACCGCGATGAGATTTGACGAGTTGGAATGAATCGACAACCCCGCAAGAATCACGTTTTTCCCGTCTGAACCGATGCCGGTGCTGGCGGGATAGGCGTCAAAGTCTGACGAATCCAGAGGGTATTTTCGGCAGAACTTCATGTCGCCAAAGAAATCCGTTCTGGCGCGGTTAAGTTCTTTGTATCGCTGCGTTTCGCCTTCCGGACCGACGATGTCGCCCAGATAAATCCAGATGCGAATTACGTCTTCAAAAGAGATGTCAAGCTGATTAAACTGCTTTTGGAGTTCTTCAAAGCAGGAATAAGACTTCGGATAAACCAGTTCGTCTGAAACCGTCGGGCGACAGTTGACAACGTGCGTCCAATCCAAGCCGGAATAGGAAACCGTTGAAAGCTGATCCGACGTCCGTTTAACAGAAATCTCGTCTGAACTGGCGGCAGATAGCCCCCACGCCTCGATGGCGTACGCCGCGCCCGTTACAGGCGCCTGAGGAATGATCTCGAAAATCGGACAGTCGTCCCCGTAATGCTCTTTAAGAACTTCTATAAACTCGTCTTCCTGAGAAATATCTGCAAGAAACAACGAGATGCGATAGATGACGTGATACTCTTCTCCCTCGTCAAGCTGGTCTTCAAAAGCGCGATCCAGCTCGTCCAGCGAATTGGCAAAAAGCGTAAAACAATCCCCCTCAAATACGGGACGTACAACGAAACTCCAATGACCAATTGCTCCTAATTGGACAAAGGAAGATTCAATAGCAGGCAGGTTATTAATTTTCGGGGTCATAACTACTTGGAGGGAATCGGCTTTCAATTACCTGTCGACGATTCTCTTTAGCATAATGAGCGAAATCAAACAAGCAAAAAGCCTTGTCTGATATATAATTAGTTTCCGGATTCGGAAACAGCGCTCTTCATTTACTTGTATATTTATATTATATATATCATACTTGAATACAAATTAAAATCAATCCTATTTAACTGAAAAACAGAAAAAATCTAAAATAATTTCTTAATTTGCAGTTAAGATAGGATACCTGTTTGATATAAGCAAAATAGCAAAGAGGAAATTATAAAAATTTGAAAAGACGTCTGGTCAAATTCTGAAAAATACGCTATTATTTTAAGGACTTCTAATAATTCTGCCTCGAGGCAAGCGCGACAGACGTTTTCCGTCTGTTACGATTCGAAAAAAAGCTTGACGTTAAAAGCAATTATTAGCCGTCGTTGCAGCTTTTGGACGCTGCAAGAATAATCGACAACCCTCCTGTGTGATAACATGTCTCAACAATCGTCTCAATCTCAACCGACTTCTGATCTCGATGAGAATCAGGAACGCATTCAAAACGTTATCAACAAATCGCTCGATGAGAAAAGCGAATCGGCTCGAACCCAGCATTCTCTGCTTCATCCCGGAAGCATAGACTGGTTTGTTCTTAGACAGTTTCTTATTCTGTTTTTGGGAACAATGATATTGATATCCATTATATTCATAATAATGGACTATCTCAATAGCGCAGACGTCTTTAATCAAAAGTGCCAGCAGCATAATATTTCGCTGCCGGTGGCGTTATATCATTTTTATATGCCGCGTCTTCTGGCTCTGTTTGACGCGTTGCTGACTGCATGCGTCATTCTTCCCAGTATTATTTTGATAAACCAGATGGTTAAGCACAACGAAACGCTTGCCTTAGCCTGCATGGGGATTCGTCGCGTTCGAGCGGCATACATGATTTTTGTGGCGTCAATAGTTCTCATTGTGATTTTCGCATTATGCCGCGAATATGTTTTGCCCGCTCAACGCGCTGTCATTGGCTGCGACATCAATTCATTTTTCGATCGGAATAAAGCCCGGGTTGAACCCAAGACGGATCCCTTGACTAATGTCTATATAACAGGGGAAACGCTGGATCTTGATCAAAAAGCCATCATTCAGCCCTCCTTCAGCATGCCGGTCATAACGCTCGATAAATACGGACAAACCATCTCCGCCGACATTGCCATCTGGCAAAATGAGATACTCGGCGACTCGACAACGCCAAATCGCCCGGCAGGGTTCCTGCTAAAAAATGTTGTGGCTGAAAAAAATCTGGACAACCAGCCTTCTATAGATGTAAACGACAAGACTATTCTTTACACTCCGGTAAATCATGAGGATTGGTTGCAAAAGGGAGAGTGTTTTTTAGTCAGCGGAATTGAATTTGACGACTTAACTCTCAACGCCGAGCTGCAAGAGTATTCGTCAATTTCGGAATTGCGGCGAATTATGGAACGCATGCCTGACTATCAGAGAAGAGACGCAGCGATAACTCTTCATAAACGCATGACAAGACCGTTTATCGATTTTTGCATAATCTTCGTCGGGTTGTCATTTATTTTGGCAAATGACAATCGATTACTGCTCATCCTGCTAAAAGCGGCTCTTTGGTGGGGATGCAGCTGGATCATCATCAATATGTTCAGCGCCCTGGCAGGCGACTCCGACAAGTTGATTTCGCCGGCGATGGCTGCGTGGATTCCTCTAATAATATTTTCTGCCATGGCGGCGTACGTCTGGGACAGGGTGTACTACTAAATCGGCTTCTCATCTCGGCAAGCGACGCGAAACGCATTCCTCCGATCGCTTGCCGCTTAAAAGCTGCGTCTCATTACGCGCTTTTCTAAAATGCGTATAACCTTTTGTAATATAAAGAGTTAAGAATATTTTTCGAGTTGGCGATTGTATTCAGAAGGGAAAAAATGCAAATTGGAGAAAAATTTCTAATATAGAAGTTATAAAATTGCCGATAGGAGTAAAGTAGACTGTAATAGGTTAATATTCGGTGGAGCCGTATATACATTACAGCCCTGGTTATCCTCTCACCCTTGAGGTAATTGGTATGAAATATTCGAGTTTATTCCCGAGAATTGTTATAATCGCCATTTGTATTGCGTTGCAATCAAACATTGTCAAGGCGCAATATAGCGTTCCCGTACTGGATCCTATAGGACAAAATGCTGTTGAACAGATCGATGGCGGCGCGGCGTCAAATGGCATTTTTGCCAATCAAATGCCTTCATACATCGTTCGCGATCGCGCTGACGGTTGGTATAAAACTGTATGTCCAATGAATTGCGACCAGTTCTGGGGTCCCGGCGAATGGCGTTTCAAGGCATGGGTCGATCAAGGCATTACTTACGGATCCGGTCGTAATGACGACACCTATGCGCCTCAAGCGTACAATGATATGTATAGTACATATCAGATGAATCAGGTCTACATGGCGTTGGAACGCAAAGTCGTAGAAGACGGCATGAGCTACAGCTTGGGCGGACGCGTTGACGTGTTCTTCGGTACTGATTACTATTACACCCAGGCGTACGGGTTTGAAGCCAGCAACGTTGGGTATTTGACGACAATTAACGGCGTGGAAGGCCGCGTCAATCACTGGAATGGAGACGGCAGCCGACATCTGGCGCAAGACGTTTCCGAATACGGCACCTCAATTCCTCAAGCCTACGTCGAAATGTACATGCCGATCATGAC
>JAZUMX010000125.1:0-3420 GCA_045603865.1 Thermoguttaceae bacterium | reverse complement strand
CGTGAGAACGCCCGTTCCACTTTTAACGACGTCGCCAGAGCCGGAAATTGTGGTTGTGAATTCTCTGTCTTCGTTATTGTTAATCTCAAACGTTCCAGCATTGGCAAGTGACGTTCCGGTTCCTAGAGTTCCAGAGTCCTTCAAAACCAGTTTTCCTTCTTCAATTGCCGTTCCGCCCTGATATTCGTTTTCACGTTCGATAACCAGAGTACCCGCTCCGGTCTTGAGCAGTCCTTTCGTTCCAGTAACAAGCCCTTGCTGGGTGAGCGTATAACCTTCGCCAATTTTGACCGTACCGTCCATATCGTTCATTATCAGCCAGCCGGTGTTGACCGCCTCGGTTGCCGAGGGAGACGTGGTTTCGTCAAACTGAATTCCCAAATAGGAACCGTAGGTATTGCCGGTAACAACGTCGTCTGTCATTGTCGCGGAATCGAGTTTGTAATAATCAGAGACAATTTTTCCATACAGATACAAGCCGGACGTCGAGCTTTTCAGCTTCCAGCCGTAATCAGAACTGACGCCGCTAAGAGAATATGTCAGATCGCCGACGTACGTCGCGCCTGAGCTGGCAATGAGCGCATAGCCGTTGCCCGCGTTGTTGAACCAGGTTTCTTCAGCGCCGTCGGCAAAATTGACGTTGAACGTACCGCCGGAAATGTCCAGCATTCCAGAGCCTATATTAATATTGTCAAACTGAGCGCTGCCAGCGTTGACAAAGTCGAAGTTAATCTGACCGCCGGAAATGGCAAACGCGCCGTTGGTTGTTAAATGCTGAGCCGCCGTAGCGTTTTCGCCCAGCGTCAGAACGCCGTCCAGGATTGTAACAGCGCCGGTTCCGAATGCGGAATCGTTGGCAGCGATAATTTCGCCCGCCTTAAGCGTCGTTCCGCCCTTGTACGTGTTCGCAGCGGCAAGCATCATCGTACCGTCGCCGATTTTAGTGAATGTTCCAGCATGGCTTCCACTATTAGGCGTGTTTGCCAAAACCGCAGTAACAATAAGGTCGGCATCGGCAGACTTGGTAATATCCGCAACGTTGAACGTGTTGCCGTATGGGCAGATCGTCGCGTTGGTTCGCGCGTCTCCGGTTGCTGTACTGGCAACTTCAAAGACAACAGGATTTTCAGCGGCAGAGCCGTCGCCAGAGAAATCAACGGTTGTCGTTCCCGTAAGCATGAACGCTTTCCAGTCGGCGTTTCCGTTTGCAGCAACAATCTTCGCGCCGTTTCTGAACGTTGCATCACGCATATTGTTGAAGACAGCCGCATCGTTTGTAACAATTGCGTTATCAATTATGTATGAATTATTATGAACTTGATCAGCGTTTCCCCAGACGTCCTGAACGTGGAACGTCATCGACCCTCCATAGACGCGGACTGTACCGGCGTAGCTGAGGTTGCCGGCAGAATCAAGCAGCATATCGCCGGAACCGGTTTTAATCAGGTCGCCAGATCCGGTAATTGCTCCGTAGAAAGCCATGTTTTTGTCGGTCTTAAATTCCAGCGCGGTTCCGTCGGCAATTGAGACGTTTCTGAACGTCATCTGGTTGGTCGAATTGACCGTAACCTTGCCGGATCCCGTTACATTGACAATCGCGCTGCTGAAGTCAACGCGGTTTGTATCGATAACGGCGTCTCCAGAGGCATTGAGTTCCAGCGCGCCGCCGCCCAAAACCAGCGTATGATTCACTGAATTGAGCTGAGCCGGCGTTGCCGTCAGCGTTGAGACGGTCGTTGTACCGCCGACGTAGATTCCCAACGGGGTCTGCCCCGCGTCGGAAAGGTTGCCGGACGTCGTGCGAAGCCACGTCGTTTTAGCCGATTCGCTTGACGCCATGTTGTCAATGACGTAACCGTGTCCGGAAGCCAGCTGACCTTGATAATACGCTCTTTCGCCAGCTTGAAGCTCGCGATTGAAGACCATCGTTCCGGTGTCGCCTGTAACAACGCCTGCGCCTGTAACCGTGTCAGGCATAACAGCGCCGCTGACGCGGTCAACCCGGTCGCCCGACTTCCAGTAGTTGGTCAAACCGCTGTAGGTATGAGACGCTATGTTGATAATTTCCGTTTGTTCCAGAGCTTCGTTATAAACAGACGCGTTGTCGATAGAACCGTAAAGCGTTTCCGTGTTGTTATTAATAGTATTTCCAACGAAAAATGATCTATTCTCTTCGCTTCTATCGCCATTCGCATTCCTTGAGCCAATTAGCTGTCCATTGAGGTAAAGGGTTTGCGTCCTGCCAGCGCCCGTTGCAGCAACGTGATTTTCAACGCCTGAAATCACCTCTGCATAACCTTTTACAGAGAGATCGTCACCCCACCAATAATTATTTATTCCGTTATTATCAGTACGGAACGAGTTTGTTTTATGACCTGCGTTGCGGACGCCCCACGAAATAATGCCGACCGCGCCGCTTTTGGTCGTTGTCAAACACGCCGAGAGCGTATAATTGGACGTCCCGGTAGGAAGCCCAGCGTTCAAACCGTTGTTTGTTCCCGTACCCTGAGCGTACCCGCCGTTGGCAGTCAGTTTACCGTCTACAATAGACGAGTTCACCAGATTGAGCTGTTCTGAATGAACGGAGTCTGTAACGGATGTTGCGGAACTGTCTTCGTCAAAATTCCAGAAGTAAAGCATGTCCGCCTCAACGCTTGACGCGGACAAGACAAAAGCGCACGCCAATACGCTCAATGTAACAAAAACGCGGCGAATGGAAAATACTCTAAACTGTGTAACGTTCATATTAAAACTCCTGACCAGGGATAAACTGGAACGATTATGATTATTCTGTCAGACCGCAAAAACAGTCTGTATATATTATCACTCTTGATATATTATAACACGAAATCTATTTTTAGTGAACATTTTTTTAAAAAATTTTTTTAAAATTGTACAGCATTTGCTGGGAAAAATCTGGGAGAGGCTGGGAGACTTCTGGGAACTGCTGGGAATAATTCCCAGAAAATTCCCAGAAAATTCCCAGAAAATTCCCAGAAAATTCCTTATCCGCAGTCTTGACAGGAGCAGTATAGCCGGGTAAAATATTAGTAATTTACTCCAAATCCCCACAGTTCCGATGAATAAAAAACAAATATTTCTGCTGATAAAAATACTGGTATTTGTCGTGATAATAGCGATTTTCGGCCGCGTTCTGTACAAGGCGTGGCTGGATTACCAGAAGATGGAAGTCAAGCCGACGATTGACTGGCTGACGCTCTGCGCGTCGGCGGGCGTGTACTTTATCGCCCTGCTCTTTCCCGGCGCGTTTTGGCATTTGCTGCTCAAGCGGTTTAACGAAGGTAGTAGCGCCTCCCCCGAGAATAGCGTTTCCCAATTAGAGTTGCAACCAACGGGAGCGGGCTTAAATTCGGAATTATCCTCTCGCAACTCGCAACACGCAACTCGCAACTCAACCGG
>JAZUMX010000124.1:0-9223 GCA_045603865.1 Thermoguttaceae bacterium | reverse complement strand
CGTTTATTCGTCTTCCCGAACGGAGAATTCCAGCTTCCATTTGTCGGGCGAGTTGACGGACTGACACCACAGCTCGAACATGCCCAGTTCTGTTACAACGGAATGGAACTGGATCGGGATGTAGTCGGAATCGTCGGCGTCTGTTGCCGGGGCGAGGGTCGTTTCCAGCGAGTCCGTTTCTTCCAGTTCGTCCGGCGACCAGCGGGTCAAAAGCGTGCCCGGCTTGTCGTCTTTTCGGGTTGACGAGCTGAAAATCCGGAACTTCTCGGGCTGTCCGACCGCCAAGCCGATTTCCATGGTCGTGGACGGGACGTCTGTTTCCGTCCCTTCTTCCATGCCCATCGGGGCGACGCACAGGGCGTTCATCGGTCGAGGCATTCCAGGAATCGCCAGACCTGACGTCTCAATCCCGACGTAGTACGAACGTCCGGTTCCGCCTTTGATTCGAATTCCGCCGTTGTTTTTCGCCCAGGCGTAATACGCGGCGCCCAGAGCGACGGAGTTGTCCAGGTCGCTTTGCGCTTCGAGCAGACTGAACGCCGTTTCCGCATTCTCGGGCGCCCAGGACGCGATGGTGTCGAACATCCGGTTTTTCAGAACGTTGGACTTGAACACGCCGCCGTTAAAAAGAACGTGAGTCGGGAACCGTCCGTCTGAAAGATGGTCTTGCAGAAACGCGCTTAGATGGCGCGTAACCGCCGCATCGGATTCGTACGGCAAGCCCAGCTGACGGAACCCGCTGTTCCGATTTCGCTGCGGTCTGTCGGTGGACGCGCAGACGGGGAAAAAGCCTTCCTGAAGCAGGTTGAGGATTTCGTCTTTTGTAACTTCGACGGAGACGTTTGACGCGAACAGCTTTCTGCCTCGCCCGGCGATGGCAATCGTATGGGATTTTGGCGCGTTGTCCGACAGAAGCCGTTCTTTGGCGTTTCGAGCTGCGTGCTGCAAGGCGGCGTTCTGCCATGGATCGAGCGTAACGCCTTTTTCTGCAAACTTTTGCGAAGCGAAATACGCAGTCGCCAAGTCCATGTTATCGCCGCCGACCAGCAGGTGGTTTCCGACCGCCAGGCGGTTGAGATACAGCTCGCCGTCTTCCTGTTCAACGTTGACCAGAGAGAAGTCCGACGTGCCGCCGCCGACGTCGCAGACCAGCAGGACATCGTTCTCCTTGAGTTGTTTGCGCCACTTGTCGCCCGTCTTTGCCAGCCAGGCGTAGACCGCTGCCTGCGGCTCTTCCAGCAGCGTGAAGTTCTCCGGCAGTCCCGCCGCCAAAGCCGCTTCCCGGGTCAGCTCTCGAGCGGCAGCGTCAAACGAGGCGGGAACGGTCAGAACAACCGTCTGCTCCGATAGCGGCGCGTCCGGATGAGCGTAATTCCAGGCGGACGCCATGTGTTCCAAGTACCGTCTGGACGCCTCAACGGGAGATATCTTGTCAATCTGCTCGTCGTCTTGAGATTGCCCGTCGTTGAACGGCAGAAGCGCGTCGTGCCGGTCAACCCGGTTATAGCACAGCCACGACTTCGCCTTGTCGACAACCCGATGGGGCTGGGAGTCCGACAACCGCGTTGCCCAGCATCCGACGGCGTAATTTCGGTCTTTCGCCCACGGCAGGCTGTAGACGTCTGAAGTTTCCGCCGCCAGGTAGACAAACGACGGCAGAGACGTCCGCCCTTCAATCGTCGAGGCGTCAACAAGCTGGTCAATGGCAAACAATTTCAGTTCAGGCGAATCGTCTGACTGTTCCGTATACGCCAACACGCAGTTGGTCGTTCCAAGGTCAATTCCTATATAATACATGGTTAGTTGTGAATTAAGAGTATTATTTAAGTTGCTAGCCGCTAGCCATTAGCTTTTAGCCAAGAGCTAGAGGCTAGGAGCTAATAGCTAAAAGCTGATACCTTATTATATCGTTAATCCAAATATCGGGAAGGACGGCGGCGGGAAATCTTTATTAATTCTGACAATAACGGCGTTTAGACGTTTGGTAACGACTGATTATAAAAATTTTTTAAAAAATTTCCTTTTTCCCGTTATATGTAAGGAATATTTTTACTCGTTTATGCGTCTTATAGTAAGGCAAACAATCTTAGGGCAAGGATTCAATAAGCTGATAAAAAATTTGAAAAATATTTTTACGTGAAATTTCTCTGTAAGTCTATTTATACAAGTTACTTACGAACAATCTCGTCAAGGGGAATTTTAAAAAAATCAAAAAAATTTACTACAAAAACAAAAAAGTAAGCTAGGTTGTATAGGCAAGATGTATCGATAAGGTAATCTTTGCCGACAGTCCAGCGATTCAATTCAACTTGAATGGAGGGCAAATAAAGTTGGGTTAATAGGTTCGCAGGAGAAATAATACCAAAGCGAACTGACAAAAATAAGAAACATATTTATTTCGTTTAAAGGGGTAAATTCGTGCATAAAGAAATTGAGTCATCGGAATTAATTGGGCGCAGCGTATATTCCATTGACGATCAGGATTACAACGCCGATAACGAAGAGGGGCGACAGGGCGCTTGCTCATGCCGACCTGACGGGGCGTATTCCATTGGAGGGGATAATCCGTACGATTCCATGGATGTGGACGCGGATCTGCCGTACGATTTTGAGGCAGTCGATTCCGAAGAGTTTACCGCTGATCAACTTAAGAAGACGCAGCAGTTTGAAAAGGATGTCGAAATTTTAACAGACGACCAGATAGACGATCCGATTCGCATCTATTTAACACAAATGGGCGAAGAGCCTATGCTTACCCGCGATCAGGAAATTCGGGTTGCAAAACTGGTCGAACGCCGCCGAAGCCGATATTTTTGCTATTTGATGTCGAACGATTATCTTCTTCGCAAGGCGATGGAAATTCTCGAAGCGGTAAACAGCGGGGAGTTGCGTCTGGACAGAACTCTGGAAGTGTCTGTAACCAACGCTGAGACAAAATCGCGATACGTCAATATTCTGGAACCGAATCTGATAACGCTTCGCAGTTTGGTTCAGAGATCTACAGAGTATTTTAAGATTGCTTTTAACAAGTCGTATTCTTCCAAACGCCGCCATGACGCATGGAGAAAGATGGTGTTTGTTCGATTTAAGGCGGCGCGCTTGATTGAAGAAACCGGTTTAAGAATGGAACGTCTGGAAGACGTTATTCGACAGTTTCGGGAAATAGCCGATAAAATGGATTATCTTCAAAAACAGATTCAGCTTTGTAAAGACAACCCGAAAAAAGAGCTGTTTCAGAAAAGTCTGCGAGAAGAACTCCAATATTTTATCGAACAGACGCATGAAAGCCCGATAACCATGGCGCGCCGCGTTAAAAAGATACGACAGTACGAAGGACTCTACGATCAGGCAAAGCGTCGCCTGTCGTCTGGAAACTTGCGTCTGGTGGTTTCGATTGCCAAAAAATTCCGGAATCGCGGCGTGAGCTTCCTCGATTTAATTCAGGAAGGCAACACCGGTTTAATTCGCGCTGTAGAAAAGTTTGAATCGAATCGCGGATACAAATTTTCAACCTACGCAACGTGGTGGATTCGTCAGGCGGTTATGCGCGCTACGACCGATTACGGTCACGCCATCCGCATTCCCATTCACATGATTGACGCTATTCGCCGGGTTCGATCTGCCAGACACGAATTGCAGATGGAGCATTACATCGATCCCACGGTTGAAGAAACCGCCAAACGCGCCGGGCTTGATCCCAAATTGACGTACAACATTATTCAGATGTGCCGAACGCCGCTGTCGCTTGATCAGCCGGTTGGCGATAATGAAGACACGTATTTCGGCGAGTATCTTTCAGACAGTCACTCTGAAGACCCGCTCGAATCCATCAATACCAATACGCTTCGAGAACGAATTAACGCGGCGCTGAAAAGCTTAACGTATCGAGAGCGGGAAATTATTCGTCTGCGTTATGGACTGCTGGACGGCAATGCCTATACGCTGGAAGAAGTCGGAAAGATTTTCGACGTTACTCGTGAGCGCGTTCGTCAGATTGAAGCCAAAGCCGTTCGCAAATTACAGCGTCCGGAACGCTGCCGGCAGCTTTCGCCTTTTGTTCAGCGCGGGGACGAAGACCCTGTTGAAGTTCTCAAAAAACGAAAGAACCGAAAACGAAAGATTACGAAGGAGACGACGACTCCTGAACCTGCTGTCTGACGGGACGCATTCAACAACAGTGTACTCACAGAGGAAACGTTACATGACGTTTCCTCTTTTTTTATTCTTCGTTTTTATTCTTCTCGAATCTGGAACGAAAAACGTCCGTCCGGAGCGGCGTCGCCGAACTTGTAGAAGTCCAGAATATCGGGCGGCAAAGCTTTTGAATCTTCTTCCGATCGGAATCCGTTGTCAACCCATTTAAATTTAAGCGTAATCGGCTTGTTGGAAGTCAATCCCAACGCGGAACGCTCGATTCTCAATTCCAGACGATTCCCGGAAACGCGGTAATCGACGTCAGCAACTCGTTTCCAGGCCCAACCGCCTTTTGACTGCTCTAAAACGGCTTTCTCTCCGGGAGACGTCCTATTGACAACGTACTCGAAACCGTACCAGGAAGGCGTATTGGAATCGTCTGTAACAGAAATAAACAGCTGCGTCCAGTTGCGGTCAGAGCAGGGCGTTAAAGCGTCGCGCGTTTCGACCATAAAATAGACGTATTTGTTGTCTCGGGCGACCTTTGAAAGAACGATGTCGTTGCGTCCGGAATTGTCCGTATAGACAACGCCGCTGCATCCTTCTGCGTTACGGTAAGCGGTATCCCCGCGATAGTCGCGAAACGCCGGTTCGACCGATTCCCAGAGGTCGGACGAGACTTCTGACTTGGAATCAAACGGAATTGTAACAGGCTTTCCGAACTTCGGAACGGGGCGAACGCCTTTGAACTGTCGGACTTTGGCGACCAACTGATTGTAGTAGCTGTCGCGCAGCTCTCCGTCGCACGGCTCGACGTCCCGGCTGAATCGCTGGTCGTACTCGTCTGGAAACGCGTTGGGCTGTCCCTCCCAGGATGGATAGCGTCCTGCAACCCATTCGTTCCAGCCTGTAACAAACACGAATTGCGGGTCAAGCTGATACGCCCGCGACCATTGCTGTTCGAAGTTCAATCCGTATTTGAAGGCGTCCGGGCGAGGGTCTTGTCCTTTGCCCACTTGCCAGGCTCTGCCGAAAACGTCGCGGTCGTTCATCGACGCCAAGCCGGAAGAGCCGTCGCGTTTATTCTCGGAATGGTTCTGCGCCACGCCGACGCAAACCATGTCGAACGTCCCGTCGGCTCGCTTGCCGTACCCGTTTTGAGGATAGACCTCCAGCCACGACCAGTTGTCCGGCCGCTGCGGTCCGCAAGTATAGCCGGGCTGACCGGGACGAAACGCGAAGAATCGGCGAATCGTTTCCCATTCCTCTTTTTCCTCGCCGGACGTTTCCGCTATCTTTTTGTCAACGGAGTCTGGAATGCCGTAGATCAACGGCTTGCCCTGCCAGTAGAACCACAGTTCCTGATATTTCCCGTCCCGAAAAATGTCACGATACAGCTGGCGCAGATCGACGGCGTTATACTCTTGATTCCAGAAGGGAAGCATAAACGCGATTTTTGGCGTATTGACGCCGTCTTTGCGCGCCTGCGACCACGTTTCCAGCAGCGCCCAAGTCGAATCCATCCAGGTCTTCGTTCCGTTGGTGCAGTCAAAAATGGCGACGTCGATTTGAGCGTTGGCAAGCATTTGAGCGTGCTTTCTCAAAACCCACTTGTCCGTTGTTTTGTAGTAGTCCAGCAACGGCTTGTCCCAATGATGAGGGCGATACATTTCCCCCCACGCGGGATCGTCCGGGCGGTCTTCAATTCCAGGGTTTTCGCGAATGATTTGCGTGTTGTTGTAAACGCGGGGATGATTGGTATGCCCGTCTTGATGCCACGTCCAGTAAAAAATTCCGACCAGCTTTCCCGGTCGAACGGCGCCGACAGCGGATTGGTCTGGAAGCGTTCGACCTAAATCGTCGGTTGCAGCAAAGACGTCCGGCTGAACGTCATATTTCAGAACAGGGTCGTCGGCTTTTAGTTTCGGTTCCGGCGGGCAGGACGGCGGCGCCGCGGCGCGTTTGTACGATTCCCACGTTCCCTTGAAGGGAAACGGCGACAGACGCTGACACAGCCAGGAAATCTGAACTGTCTGCGACATTGCCTTGCCGTTAAAGAAGCATTGTAAATTATGCGGATTCTCTTCCTGAATCCAAACGCCAACCTGTTCAGTTCCGGAATCGATAACCAGCAAATACTCGCCCGCCGGCAGCGGGGAGTCAGAAGACGTTCTCAATTCCAAATGCGCGTTGTCACGGAAATCGACAAACGTCTGACGAAGGATCGGCTCAGTCGATTCCGATTTTTCAAGCGTTCCCGTCCACCGAAACAGCGACAAGCGAAGATTTCCAACGTCATTGCAATAGCTCGGACAGCAAACGACGACCGCAACAAACGGATCTGACGCTTTAAACCGCGCTGCAACCGAATCCTTTTCCGTAATTTTGAGCGCCTGGTGAGGGCCGCTGAAATACGGAGCGAATTCAAATATCTCCGCTTCATAAACCGGCTCGGCGGCTTTCGCGGACGCAGTCCCCGTCTCCGCCAGAGCGGGAAGCGTAAATGCCAGCGTTAAGTACAGAGCGCTAATCAATTGTTTCATGTTTGCATCCTTTGAGAAATCAGGGCGGGAATCCAATACCGACGTCAAGTCGGTCATACGCTATCATGACGAACGTCTGACGCCTTGAGCTTGACAATAATTGTACCCGGTTTTTAATTGAATTGCAAGAGACGGGGAATAGGAGGGAATGGGGAATAGGGAATAGGGAATAGTTATTCGCCTGCGGCGAATATAAAATCTACTCCCTACTCCCTCTCATGTCCGCTCCCCAGAAAGCCTTTTTTCTCAATTTAATTTAGACAGAGACGCCTGGAAAAAACCTCCAACTTTCGATGTTGATTTTCTTCTAAAAAAACGCTATACTTGAAAAAGCGATTATAATAATAGATAATTCCCACCTTTTTTATTCCCAATAAATATGAAACGAATCCTTGCATTATTGACGTGTTTGTTATTGAGCGCGCCGTTGTTCGCTCAGCAGCCGGATTTCCTGTCCAACAATCCTTTTGACGGAGGGTTCGGAACCGACAGCGGTTTCAGTTTTGGTTCTGACGCCGGTTTCGGCTCCCAAAACAGTCGGGCAACCGTCTCCGTTACCGGGAAGTTCATTCAGGACTCCAATTCGCCTGGAACCGGGAAACTGCTTTTGGAAGCGGTTGTTCCCGAAGGCTATCACATGTATTCGATTACGCAAAAGGACGGAGGTCCGACAGCCGCTAAAATTACGCTTGAAACGTCGTCGCAATACGCTTTGGCGGGTTCCTTTTCCGCGCAGACGCCTCCGCGGATTCAAAACGTAGAATACTATGACGTCCCGATTGAAGAACATCGCGGAACCGTTATCTGGACGGCGCCCATTCAATTTGCTTCCGGCGTTGATCCGTCAACGATTGAAATCAAGGGTTCTTTATTTTACCAGATTTGCGACGACGTTAACGGCACGTGTTTGGAACCGACTGAGGCGTCTTTTGCAGCGAAAATCGTACCTGGGACGTCGGTTGCGATTACTCCGGCAGACGCCAGCGCCATTCCGGCGCCGCAACTTTCCGATCCCAAAGGACAGCTTCCTGAAGCCGTCTCGCCGACAAGCGAATCGCCCGACGCTGTCACTCCCGCCGCAGGTTTGAGCGCGTATTCAACCCAGCAATTGATTAACTGGTCGTTGATGGCGTTTTTAGGCGGTTTGATTCTTAACGTTATGCCGTGCGTTTTGCCTGTTATCAGTTTAAAACTGATGGCGTTTATCGATCAGGCGGGCGAATCCAGATTTCGCGTGTTTATTCTCAACCTTTGGTACGTTGCCGGGTTGATGGTTGTGTTCGTTTTTCTGGCGTTTTTGTCAACGTACGGGCTGTCGCTTTTTACCGGCAAACTGACAAACGAGTCCGGCATGGGCTGGGGCGAAATGTACGCTTATACATGGGTGCAGATTACCATGTGCGCGTTTATATTTGTCATGGCGTTGAGCATGCTGGGCGTTTGGGAGATTCCGATTCCCGGCTTTTTGGGATCCGGCGCCATCAATGACGTTCAGCAAAAAGAAGGCGCAATCGGCGCGTTTACCAAAGGCATTTTTACGACGTTGATGGCGGTTCCCTGCACCGGTCCGTTTATCGGTCCGATTTTAGGCTTGACAATGGGCGCGCCGCTGTCGTTTACAATGCTGATTTTCTGCATGATCGGCTTGGGTATGGGATTCCCGTATTTACTGGTCGGTCTGTTCCCGGGACTGCTTTCTTTCCTGCCCAAACCCGGACAGTGGATGGTTACGGTTCGAGAAATTATGGGATTCCTTCTGCTGGGAACGACGGTTTATTTCTTCCGAATGGTTCCGGAGAATTTGATGGTTCCCGTTTTGACGCTGCTGTTTTCCCTGTGGTTTGTTTGCTGGATTGTCAACAAGATTCCTTACGGGGCGACGTTTGGACAGCGCCTTTTGAACTGGTCAATTGGAATTCTCGTCGCGACGGCGGCAACCATTTGGATGTTTCATTCCTATACGGCGGACACCAGCTTCCCGTGGGCGGAAACGTTCTACACCGATTCCAACGCCAGTAACGGCAACCCGCTTTTGACAGCCGCTCAGAACGAACAAAAGGCTGGTCGAACGGTAATGATTGAGTTCACAGCAAGCTGGTGCCCCAACTGCAAAGCGAATATGTATACAGCGATTGAAACGGACGACGTCGAAGAGTTTATTCGCAAAAATAACGTCTGCGCTATGATTGGCGACTGGTCCAGAAAGCCGCAAAACAGTGAAGACCCCGACGTTATCAAGCAGGCTCTCAACGCGTTCGGTCGGCAGTCCATTCCGATGCTGGCGATCCTGCCCGCTGACGGTCGTGATCCGATTCTCCTTGACGGCCCCATTACAAAAGGACAGCTGCTCAAAGCCCTCAACGAAGCGCAGTCTGCGCCAAATGACAAACAGATTAACGAAGACGTTAAGAACTCCTATCAGGGAATTGAATAGGGAGTAGGGAGTAGGGAATAGGGAGTAGTTTTTAATTCGCCTCCGGCGAATATCTATTCCCTATTCCCTATTCCCCATTCCCTACTAGCAACTATCATGATTGAAACCTCAG
>JAZUMX010000123.1:0-1653 GCA_045603865.1 Thermoguttaceae bacterium | reverse complement strand
AGTTAGGAGTTAGGAGTTAGGAGTGAGGAGTGAGGAGTTAGGAGTGAGGAGCTGGTGCGGCGCTTGCGTTAACTCCTCGCTCCTCACTCCTCATTCCTAACTACCAAATAATAGACTTCTCCTAACCCCGCTGGTAAAATTTGATTTGTCGTGTATAATGCCAATAACAAATTGAATCAAACCTAACAAACCATTTATCGCCATGAAAGCTTTGATTATTTTATCCAATCCGCAGTCGGAAGCCAGTTTCTGCGGAGCGATTGCTTCAACCGCCGCCGACGTCCTGAAAGCCGCCGGCGCTGACGTAATTCTTCACGATTTGTACGCCGAGAATTTCGATCCAAATCTGACGACCGAAGAACTGAAAAAAGGTCTGGACGAACTCGACGGCTCGATTCGGAACTCCATCGACGAACTGTTTTCCGCCGACGTTTTGGTATTCGTTCATCCGAACTGGTGGGGAATGCCGCCGGCAAACTTGGTCGGCTGGATTAGCAGAGTCGTTCGACAAGGGGTTTGCTATCGCTTTACAGAAAAAGGTCCGGAAGGCTTTCTCGGCGGGAAAAAGACGTTCGTCTTTACCACCGCCAACACGCCTGCGGACATCGAGGAAAAATTCAATCACGACCCGATTCGCAACCTCTGGACAAACATCATCGCCAACACGGTCAATCTGGACGACGTCACCTACGTCAATTTTACGTCGATTATTCTGTCTGACGACAAACAGCGAAAAGCGTGGCTGGAAGAAGTCAAAACGATCGTCTCCAGCGCGGTTAAATAGTAATTAGCAATTGTCAATGAGGCGCGAAGCCGCGCGGGCAGTAGGACAAGGTTATGCCTCCGAAAATGCTTTTTTCGTCGCTACCTACGTCCAATCAGGAACCGACCTTGTCGATAGCAATTAATCAGGCGCGCTGCGTTACAGCGCGCTTGACGTTTATTCCAAAATGCCGGGGAACGCTCGTCCCACGCCGTTAATTATCATCTGAACCGCCATAACCATCAGCAGGAACCCCATCAAAGATTCCAATGCGTCCAGAACTTTCACGCCTAAAATCTTTTCGATACTTCGGGCGGCGATAAGCATTACCGAAGCAGGCAGCCAGGCAATGAGAACCGCCAGCAGCATCCCGGACAACGAAGCGTCCGGATCGCCGCGAGTCAGGATTATCATCGTAATTGAAGACGGTCCCGCAAAAAGCGGGAATGCCAGGGGAACAAAAAACGGTTCTTTGTTACGAACGCCGCCTTTGGCTTCATGCGTTCCAAAAACCATTTTTGCCGCGACGCTAAAGAGAATAATTCCGCCGGAAATTGACAAAGCGATTGTCGAAATATGCAGCAACGCCAAAATATTCGCGCCAAAGAACAAAAAAGTCAGCAGAATTCCCAAACTCAAAAGCATTTCCCGAATCATGATTCGGTAGTAATCTCTACCGGAATACTCGTGCATGATTCCAGCGTAGGCGGGAATGTTGCCCAGCGGGTTGAGAATCAAAAACAGCATAATCGCCGTCTGAACGACAAAGTCTATATATTCTTTGTCCATGAAAGAGACCGTAGTTTAAACAGTTAGGAGTTAGAAGTGAGGAGGGAGGAGTTATTGAGGCGCTTTGCGTCAACTCCTCACTCCTAACTCCTCACTCCTAA
>JAZUMX010000122.1:0-1994 GCA_045603865.1 Thermoguttaceae bacterium | reverse complement strand
CGTCCAGCGGAGTGGTCGTTCCCAACCCGCCGCCAACCGACCCGTGAGCGCCCTCGCCGGTTTGCGTGTCCTGATTGTAATTCGAGCCGTCCATCGGGTCTGGGTTCTGCTTGCCGGAAGAATCACCGCCAGAGCCATTGTTCCCGTTTTGCGGCGTACCGCTGTCTTTCGGGTCGCCGGATACAGACTCAGGATTCCCCTCTCGCCCAGCGCCGGCGCGTTTGTTGGGATCCTGTCTGCCCGGCGCGCCGTCGGAAATGACTTTGTCGCCCGCGTTCTGACCGGTTCCCTCGTTGCCGCTGTTGCCGCCTAAGGCGCCCTGATCGGACGGGGTCTGCCCGCCGTCGTTGCTGTTGCCGCGCGTTTCGGAATCCATACCGCCGCCGTTGGCTGTCTCGCCCTTGTTGCGGCCTTTCTGTTCCTCGTCAAACGATTTGCCGTTGTTGTCGTTGACTGTTGGATCTCCCACCGACGATGGCTGCTCGGTTCCCTTGTCCTTTTTGACGTTCTCTCCCTGCTGAATCGGTTCGCCCTCGGGGATCTCGTTGACCGGATTGTCCTGGGTATGCATTTCCGACTTCTGCGACCCTGCCCCCGACTTGCCCGCGTTCTTCTCGCCCTTGGTATCGAGCTGTTTGTTCGGGTCTTCGCTTTCCGCGCCGCCCTCGTCTTTACTGCCGACAGATGACTTGCCCGCCTTCTGCCCGGACAAATCTTCTCCCTCTCCCGGCTTCCCGGAATCCTCTAAATCTCCATCTTCAGAAGTCGCAGTTTGAGGTTTTCCAGACTGCTCGCCATCTTCTCCGCCTTTATCGTCTGTACCATCTTGAGGCTGTCCGTCTTGCTGACCGATTTCGTCTTTTTGACCGATTCCGTCTTTTTGACCGGTTCCGTCCTGTTGACCTTCGCCATCCTGCTGACCGTCTTGTTGCCCTTCGCCGGGCTGTGACGAATTCTGTCCGCCGGATTCCTGTTTATGCTTTAGGATTTCTTCGATAGCGTCGCCAGGATTGGAATTCGGATCAATTGGTTCGCCGGAATTCCCGCCGTCGTTGGAGTTGCGAGTTGCGAGTTGCGAGTTGCGAGAGGAGGAATCCCCGTCGCCAGCTTGGTTGCCTTCCTGACCCGCTTGGTTGCCCTCTTGTCCGCCGTCGTTTCCTTCCTGTCCGGCTTGATTACCTTCCTGTCCGGCTTGATTTCCTTCCTGTCCGGCTTGATTACCCTGTTCGCCGCCGCCGTTTTGTTCTCCGGTTTGCTGACCGTCCTGTTGACCATCCTGCTGTCCGTCCTGCTTGCCGTCTTGTTTGCCGCTTTGCTGTTGACCGGCGTTATCACCGTTTTCTGAACCGTCTTCCGGCTCGTCTTCCGGCGAATCCTCTTGCGGGTGACCGTCCTGTTTGTTGCTGTCAACGTCGGGCGAGTTGAGTCCGTCCTCGTTTTGATCTTGAGCGTTCGGCTGCGGGTTGTCGGCGTCCTCGTTCTTCTGCTCTTCCGGATTTTGCGGCTGTTCTTCCGCTTGCTCAGAACCAATCTTGATACAGTAATCCTCTGACCGCGTCTGGTTGGGCGTGGGCTGTTTGTTGTCCTGAACGATAATGCGCCAAATGAGCGTGTCGCCCTGAGCCAGTTTCCATTTGTTACAATTCAGAGTAAACGACGCGTCAACGCTCTTTTGCGGCGCTGCGCCCGGCTTGGCGGAATACAACGGCACGACGACCTTTTTCGACCATTGCGTTTGTCCGTCTTTGATAATACATTTCTGGAATTCCAGCTCCGCCTTGCCGACGCCGAAGTCCGGGTCTTGAACTCGAATCGGGAGTTTCTTAACCGTTCCCGGCGGAATCGTAAGCGTCTGTTCAACGGTTTTCAGAATCACGGGCGGCTTGTCGCGAACGACGGCTATTGGGTACGTAAGCGGCTGGTTCTCGTATCCCAGCTCGTCTGTAAAGGACGCTGACCACGATTCCTGATCCGCCGCGTTTGTCTTTTCATTC
>JAZUMX010000121.1:0-6545 GCA_045603865.1 Thermoguttaceae bacterium | reverse complement strand
TGATTTCCTCACCAAGCCGGTTCTGGACAACGAACTTCAGCTGACAATTCATCGGGCGCTGGAAAAGAAAAAGCTGACGCAGGGCGCCGCGAACCAGAAAACGTCTTCAGACGAATATCGTTACAACTGCCTGACCGGGCTGGAAGACGTTATCGGGCGCAGCGACAAAATGCAGCGCGCGTTCGACATCGTCAAGACAATCGCCAACGCGCATACGCCGGTTTTGATTTCAGGAGAACGCGGCGTTGGGAAATCGACAATCGCCCAGGCGATCCATCGGCTCAGTTCCCGAAAAGACAAACCGTTTATCGAAGTTCCCTGCGGGGCGCTGTCGGAATCTCTGTTGGAAAGCGAGCTGTTCGGGAACGCGACCGAATCGAAAATCGGGAAAATTCAGAAGGCGGACGGCGGGACGATTCTTCTCGACGAAATATCGACTGTCTCGCCTGCAATGCAGGTCAAGCTGTTACGCGTGTTACAGGAATCGCAGTTTGAACCGGTTGGATCAAGCCAGCCGCGTCCCGCAGACGTTCGGGTGATTCTGTCGACAAATGATAATCTCTATCGCGCCGTTCAGGACGGGCGGTTCCGTCAAGACCTGTATTATAGAATCAGCGTTATCAATATAGACGTTCCGCCGTTAAGAGAACGCGTTGACGACATCCCGCTTTTGGCGCAATATTTTCTGAAACAGACTTGTCAGCAAACGTGCCGCGCCGTTGCCGGGTTCTCAGACGCCGCCATGTCAGCCATGACGTCGTATCGCTGGCAGGACAACGTCCGGGAACTGCAAAACGCAGTCGAACGCGCCGTTCTGCTGGGGAAATCTGAAATTGTCATGCTGGAAGATTTGCCGGGCTCCGTTAGAGCCAAACCTGCGCCGTCGCCGACGATGTTTTCGAATCCCGCCGTTACTAACGATGCAGACGACGCGCCTGTTCCCGACCCGTCGTCGATTCGACTTCTCAAAGACGCGCTGGAGGAGCCGGAACGGAAAATCATTCTCGACGCCTTGCGCGCCTTCCAGTGGAATCGAATCGAAACCGCCGCCGCGCTGGGCATCAACCGAACGACGCTCTATAAAAAGATGAAACGCCTCAATCTGGAAGAGCCGGGCGGCTTCGGATTCTAGGGGGTTAATCGTTGACCGAAAGTTTCTCCAATTTGAAAAAACTTTCGGTCGCCAGCAAGCTGGCTCCCTTTTAGGGAAGTTTTTTCAAGTTTAATTAAGAGGGGAAAACCTTTTTTGAAAAAAAGGTTCTTCGCCCCAAACTCCCCTTTCCAAAAAACTTTAGTAAGGGGAGAAAATACGGTAGGAACGACAATTAACCAATCGGTGAATATCCGTTTAATCCGTAAAATCCGTGAACGGACTGACCCGCGCATAACGATAGAACCTATCGTTCGAACCTCAGTTCGACCGGACCGATTAAGCCGGACTTGTACGTTGGGCCGTGGTAGTTGGTCGGGATACTTCTATAATGGTTCGCCAACGTACTGTAGACCTCAATCTCGATCCGGTTTTCGCCTTCGGTTAAAAAGCCGGTAACGTCGAGTTCCCACGGCTGGCAGACCAGGACGCCAACGGACTTCCCGTTGATTCGGACTTCCGCCGGCGCGCACAGGTCGCCCAGCGACAACACGGCTTTCTTTTGCGTCTGATCTTTTGTAACAGTAATCGTCCTTCCGTAGACGGCGCCGCCGGAATAGTAGTCCAGCCCCATTCCCTCTTCGCTCCAATCTGCCAGCTTGTCAATTACGCCCTGTTTGGTTGAGAACATAATCGGCTCGGCAAACGCCGCGCCGCCGGGAAGCGGGCAATTGGGAATGATTACCTCAACAATAGACGGTCTTTCCACTCTAAAAATAGTATTACATATCCATCGGCGCGTTTTAGCCTGAGTCGGTTCCGTCGAAATTACGGCATATTTTTTGCCGTCAACATAAACGATCGGTTCAGTTGTTACAGCACTGTCCAGCGTGAGCGTTAATCCGTCCAAGCCGGCGGGCGCGAAAAATCGATATTCCATCGTTGACGACTGATTTACGTTGAACTCAACCTTATCGAGAGTATACCAGCTCATCGAGTTCGGGAACGCCTTTTCTTTCTGTTCTCTGGAGAAGTCGTCCCATTCCGGCTGCTCCTGACGCGGTTCATGAACGCCCTTTTCCAGGAACCAGAACCCCCGCCCTGCCGTCGGATATGACAACGTCAATATCTGCGGTTCGCCGGATAGCTCAATCGTTTTCGCGTCGAGCGGAACGGGCTTGTCGTCCAGAAATACAGCGTCCGGCAAGTTCCCGCCCTTTTGGATTGTAACTCTTCCCGTTCCGCAAACGGACGTTGTCAAATAGTACCGTTTGGGCGGATTCTCATTTACGTAAATATAATGATGATGTCCGGGAGTCCCTTTTTTCGTCGTTCCCAGCGCGATAAAGCCGTCGGAGAAATTCTCTTTCAAGCCGTGGTTGCCCTGATGTCCGAGATTCCCTTCAATTCCATATCGCCATGAGAATTCGTACGGCTTCCAGGAAGAATCGAGATTCTCTAACGACTCCACCGGATTAGACGTCGGCGCGTCCGTCATAGGCGTCGATTTAAGCCAGAACCGCTGCCCGAACCCGACGGAACCGGACTTCCAGTCCTCGAATACAGGCGCTGCATGTGCATGACCATTCCCGACAGACGTTATAATGTGTTTTACCGGTCCAGCGCGGCGATATTCCACTCGTCTGGCTTCCGCCCCGATAATTTTGTTGTCGTCTGTAACAGGAAGCCGGAAATCGCCCCAGCGGTTGTCCAAGGTCGGCAGGAGTTTGAACGACCACGGCCCTTCAATCGGGACGATGTCAAACTCTTTCGGTTTAACCGGAGCGGAGACTTGCGCCTGCTGCGTTGAGTCAAAGACAAACAGAACCGCTTCGTTACTGGCGACGGGAATCCGAATGGACGTATACCCGTCTTTGATTTCTGTAACAGTCGCAGGCGACGTCTTGCCGGTCATCGGATCCCAGATTTCCGGACGTCCGGCGCAGCGGAACGAAACGATTGAATCTTTCTCCGCTCCCATAACCATATAGACGTCGTCCTTCCCGGCTTTGCGGTGCAGATATTTAATCGACGCGACGGCTTTGACGTCCTGCGGCATAAGGAAAATCTGTTTGTCCTCCGCCGCCTTTTTCGAGTTCTGAATGGGAAGCCGAACGTTTCTTCTGCCGTATCGGTGCAGGTCGTGAACGTTGGTCGGGTCAAGCGGTTTGACGTCGTCGTCATCAGAGAGCTTGTATCCCAAATCCAGCGTTGAAAAGAGCGTCTTTTTCCCGTCGGACACGGCAAAGAAAAAGCCCGCCATCTGGTTTCCGCCTTCGTCGTCTTTGGCGAATATTTTGACGCTGTTGCCGTTTTTGAGCGTCAGCGGTCCAGACCAGCCGACGTCGTAATTGGCGTTAGAGCAAATCAGCTTGCCGTTGACGTACAGGTCGCCGTGATTGTCCGCCAAAAACTTGACCTGATATTCAGCCGGCTCGTCGGAAAGCCCCTTGAGCGTTCCCACCGCCTGAATCTTCCGGACGAATTCTTTTGACCACGCCCAGTATCCGGTAAATCCGCCGGGATAGACTCGCGGGGGCGCGTCGGGCGACGAGGCGTCGCTCCCAGTTCGCACTACCGTGCGGTTGCCAATATCCGCTCCCGTTGGTCGCTTTGTATTATCTTCACTACTACTGCCTACTGTCTCTTGCCTACTGCCTTCAAAATTGCCAACGCGTTCCTGAGCCGTCTGGAGAATGTCGTTGACCAGTTTGTCAAGAACCGGGTCGTTCGCCCCGGCTCGATCCGAAACGGTCGGGTTCTTCCCGTAGATGTAAACCGTCCCGCCGGCAAGCTGGAATTCTCGCAGTTTGACTAACACGTCCCAATGGATCGCTTGCATGGACGGAACCACGACCGCGGCGAAATTCATGTTGGAAACCGACAGTTTCGCCGGCTCGCCGACCTTGGGAGGTACGATAGCCGCGCGAAGAATCGACTGCTCGTCAATAAAGGCGACGTCACGGTTGGTCGAGTAGATTCGTTTTGCCAAATCGAACGCCGTTGACGTCGCTTCGCTTTGGTTGCCTGTCAGCCCGGCAGCGTACGGCGCGACGGGATAGATAATCGCAATTTCCGCCTGCCACGTTCCCTGGCTGAGCAGGTACGACAGACGCTCGTAGTATTTCAAAAAGACGTTCATGTGCGTCCAGTACGGCATACGGAAATGATAGCACGGCGGAGCGTATTCCCAGTAACCGCCCCGGGTGGAATAATACAACCCATGCAGATTGAGCAGCGTCGTCCCGAAAACGAAGTTCTCGTTGGTCGCGAACATCAACCCGTCCGGATTGGCGCCCCAGCCGAGAGAATGATAGCCTTCCAGCCAAACGCGAGGACGCTGATACAAAGCGCAAATGGACGCGGAAACCTTGTCTTTGATAAAGTCGGCGCTGCCGCCGGGCGTGTCGTGCCCGGGAGCCGTATACCATCGAATGACGCGGAAATAGTCGTGATACTGCGTCGGATCGTATCCCCGCCCGTTATTGTCACAGCCGTAAGTCAGCCCGCGGGTGTAATGCCACATAAAAATGGGCTTGAAATACCGCTCTTCGCTCAGATAAACCTGAACTTCCATCGCGTCCATTTTGGCTTTGGGCGTTATGTCTCCGATGTTCGTAAACAGACCGGCGGCAATGGAAAAGAAGTCGTATCCCATCACCTCTTCAAACCGCCCAGCGTAGTCGTCCGTCCACTGCCAGCCGTTGTATCCAATTGACAACAGGTCGTTAAAGAAATAGTTCAGTCCGGCAGAAGAACCTCCATTATGATCTTCAAACGGCTGAAAGAACTTGTCGATGACCCGCTGACCTGACCGCGGATGCAGCGGATTGAGCGTTCCCGGTCGGACTTCGTACGTAAACTCCCAGACGGCGTACTGGGAGGAGTTGCGAGTTGCGAGTTGCGAGTTGCGAGATGCGAGAATTTGATACTGTTCGTCCTTCGATTCCAGCTTGAACCCCGTTCCGGTAATGCGCCCGTTTTCCATCGGATAGGCGGCAAAGGCGATATGGTTTGCCGACGGCGTCAGCGTAAACGATTCGCCGGGAGTAACCGTCTTGACCTGTTTCCCTCTCAGCGGCCGAGCGTTCACCTCCGGGTCGTTATAGATAATCTTATTGAACAGGTTGGGGAGACCGGGGCAGTCGAGCGTGTACGTACTCAACCCGATGCCCATGTTGTACTTTGCCGCAACCTGAGAGGCGTAAGAATAGAAGTCCCACCATTCCGGAGTAAAGATGGGCGGATCGTTATTGTACGAACCCCGACCTCGGTCGTTGCGAATGTAATTGACCTGAACTCCCGCCACACCCTTTTTATGAAGCTGATTCAGCTGCCATTCCAGACGCGCCTTGTCGAGCCGGTCGCCAGACCACCACCAGAACGGGACTTCGCCGTACCCGGCAGGCGGGGTTTGAAAGTTCTCCCGCAGGTTTTGCGGCGCCGTTTCGGGATACGCAATCGCGTTCGCCGGCGCCGGCGGCAGTTTGGACGGGTCGGACAGATCCAGCGGGGATTCAAATGAGAACCCCGTCGCCAAGGTCGTCAATACAACCGTCTGACATAATAAAAAGGACAGAAAGCCTGATTTAGTCGTAGTCATAATCGCTCGTTGAATATTTAGGAAGGAATAAACAGATAAACGCTCAAATTCGGGATTGATTCTAAACGCTCATTCTTCCGGCTTGTACTTCTGGTCGAAGTTGCGGAACGTCGTCAGATGGTCTGTATTGAGCAAGTCGACTTTCAATCGTCGCAGTTCCGTCCAGAAGGTCGCGTTTTGTGGAGCGCCCCAAAAGCGCAGGATTCGCCCCTGGCTGTGCGCCTTGTCAATCAGAGCAGCCAGCCTCGCGCGCTGGTCGGCAGGGAACTCGCCCTTGCCATTCCAGGAACAGACGCTGCCCCAGCTCTCGTTAATCGCGCCGACCATCCAGGCAGGGCGGTTGGGGTTGTCCAGATCGCCAAATCGCCCGTCGAGCGTAGCGTAGAACGTTTTCCCTTTGGAATCCTCAAACGACTTGAACGGACGGTTGCCGGTAATAATCACCTGAACGGGACCGGGCTTCTTCACGCCGTCTGTTACAGAAGCCAGCATGTCCTTGTACTTTTCCAGCAGAGGCGCCAGCGCCGCCCACGCCTCTTCCGGCTCTTCCTTGAACTCAATCCACAAATAGAATGTCTCGACGCCGGGATAAACCGTCCCGCCGTTGAGGGCGATTTGCTCTTTGAGCGTTTTGAGATAGATGGTTTCCAGATTGCGCCGGAGCATGATTTCCGCCGTAACGTGCCCCGCCCAAAACTGCCCGTCGCGGAGGAAGACGTCCGCCTCGACGCTGCAAAAGCCGTGGTCGAGAGCGTCCAGCATCGGGCGGTTGCGCCAGTAGTCGTTATGGGAATGCCCGTCTCGAATCGGCTTGACGTCTTTCGGCGTCGCCCCCGACAAGGTCGGTTCCTG